>DATHPL010000191.1:0-3561 GCA_035483915.1 Bradyrhizobium sp. | reverse complement strand
TGTTTATCCAACCAATTGGGTGACCGACAGCAGCGCGGTCATGACCGAGACGATCAGCCCCCCGACCACTGTGCTGATGGTGATGATCGCGAGCGGCCCGACGATGCCGACGATGCGGTCGAGGCTGCGCTGCAATTTCGCTTCATAGAATTCGGCGACCCTGCCCGCGAGCACCGGTAATTGGCCGGTCTCCTCGCCGAGCCGCAGCATCCGAATGGCCATCGGCGGCATGTTGCTCGACGCCAGCAAGGCGTCCGACAGCTTGCCGCCATGTCGCACGCGATCGGCTGCCGTGGTCCAGACCGCGACGTTCCCGGTCACCGCCATGATGTCCACCAGAATGCGCAAGGTCGCGGTGAGATTGACGCCGCTGCCAAGCAACACGGCGAGGTTCCGGCAGAACAGGCTGGTGCGGTAGAATTGGAAGATGTTGGCGATGCCGGGGGTTCGCGCGAGGAACGACACAACGGCACTCGCGGTGCCTGGCCGGCGAAACACCCACCACACGCCTGCGATCGTAAAGGCAACCGTAAGCAAGGACGACGTTGCATTCGCCCGGAGAAAATCCGACAGGCGGATGAAGACGCTAAGCGCAGTGTCGGACTTGGAGCCGAAATCCTGCAAGACCGAGGAAAACTGCGGCAAGACGAACAGAATAAAGAAAAGCATGACGCAAACCGCGGCGATCAGGACGAAGACCGGGTATTGCATCGCGTCCGTCAGTTTGCGGCGCATCGCCTCGGACCGCGCGCGCTCGGCGCCCAGCATCTCGAGCACCTGGTCGAGCGTCCCCGACACCTCGCCGACCCTGACAAGCGCAACGTACATCGCAGGAAACAGCGAGGGATGTTCGGCAACCGCGCTGGCAAAGCTTTCGCCGGAAAGGACCGACGCCCGCAGGCGCGCAACGACCGGGCGAAGCCTGCCGACGTCGGCATCATTGGTAAGCAGTTCGAGGGCGTCGTCGAGACGCGCGCTGGCCTTCAAGAGCAGCGCCAGGTCCCGGGTAAACGTCGTCACCTCCGCCGGACTCGGCCGGCTGAAAAAGCCGAAATTGTCGCCCTGCGCCGCCGTGGCCTTCTTGTCCTCGACGGTTTCGATCGGCAACAAACGCAGATATTCGATACGGCGAGCGACCTCGGCCGCCGTCGGCGCCGAGAGCGTTCCGTTGACGACCTCTCCATTCTGCGTCAGGGCCCGGTAGCGAAAATTCGGCACGATCTTGACCTCACCGCGCTGTGGTGACGCGAAGCAGTTCCGCAGGCGACGTCAGGCCGGCGCGGCATTTCGCGACGCCGTCCCCGACCATCGTCGTCATCCCCGCGGCAATCGCGACCTGGTCGATCTTGTGACCATCGGTCTTTTCGCCGATCAGCGAGCGGATTTCGTCGGTCAGTTCGAGTATCTCGAATACGCCCAACCGGCCCCGATAGCCGGTGCCGCTGCAACGCTCGCAACCGCACGGCACATGAAGGATTTCTCCGGCGCGGAAGCCGAGCTCGGCCAGGCGCGGATCCTCGGCAAATTCGGCGTCGCTGAGCGGCTTCGGCGTCTTGCAACGTTCACACAGGTGCCGGACAAGGCGCTGCGCCACCACCGCCCGCAGGGTCGAACGCAACAGATAGCCCTCGACGCCGAGATCGAGCAGGCGCGGCACTGCGGCTGCCGCCGATTCCGTGTGCAGCGTGGTCAGAACGAGATGCCCGGTGAGAGCCGCGTGAATTGCGACATGCGCGGTTTCATTATCGCGAACCTCGCCGACCATGATCACGTCCGGATCCTGACGCACGAAAGAACGCAGCGCCGCGGCGAACGTCAGTCCGATGGCAGGCTTGACCTGCGCCTGGTTGACGCCGGGGATGTCATATTCGACCGGGTCTTCGACGGTCAGGATCTTGCGGCCGGGCTCGTTCAGGATCGACAGAACCGTCGCCAGCGTCGTGGTCTTGCCGCTGCCGGTCGGCCCGGTAACGACGATCATGCCGTGAGGCAGTTTCAACAGCCGCCTGAGCTTCACGTCGTCGGCCGGAGAAAACCCCAGCTTCTCGACCATCAGCAACCCGCGATCCTTGGGCAGGATACGGATAACCGCGGACTCCCCGTGCTGCATCGGCATGATGGCGACGCGAATATCGATATCGGCGCGACCGACACGCAACCGCGCGGCGCCATCCTGCGGCAACCGCCGTTCGGCAATGTTGAGATTGGCGACGATCTTGATGCGGGAAATCAGCGCCTGCGGCAGCACGCCGGCGGGCGCCACGACCGGCCGCAGCAAGCCGTCGACGCGCATGCGGACCACAAGTCCGGTCTGAAACGGCTCGATATGAATGTCGCTCGCGCGAAGTTCGACCGCTTTCTCCAGGAGATCGTTGACGGCGCGAACCACCGGCGCCCCGCTGGCGAGGTCGCGCAGGCTCTCGATGTCGTCCTCGCGCGGAAGCAGCTGGCTGGCCAGATCTGCCGGCTCGGTAATGTCTTCACCAAGGCGGCGGTCGAGCACGACCGAAAGGTCTTCCACCGAGGCGACCTTGATCGTGACATCCCGACGGAGCACGATTTCGGCGGCGCGTTGCGCGGCCGTGTCGGTCGGATCGGCAACGGCCAGGGCGGCGCTGCCATCCTCGGCCTGATAGGGGAAAACCGCCATTTCCCGCAGGAACCGTTGCGAAAATGTCTCGTTGAGCGCCGGTACCGATAAAAGCTCCTGAAGCGTGACGCGCTCGAGGCCAGCAAAACGGGCCGCTTCGTCGGCGAAATCGCTCGGCGAAAGGTTCGTCAACTCCCAAAGCTTGGATTGGGGGCGCAACGCAGCGCCCTGCTCGCCGGGCTGACCGTTGGACGCAGCCGATTTCGTCAAATGGTCGTTACGACGAAGGTGCTCCAAAAACTGCAGGGACTGGTCGCTGGTCATCGGTGTTTCCAGTCGCGGCATTTTTCCAGGAGGGCGCACCGGTCCGGCCGACCCCAGCCGTCCGCCGCGGGTCGCCTGCTACTCGGCCACGGTGAGGTTATTGATCGGAAACATGACAGTCGTACGAAACGGCCGAAGACAGCGGTTCACAAATCCGGCCACGTAATTCTGCGTCGATAACACGCACCCCAATTATTACTGTCATGTTCGGACGGTAAGAACCGCCTTCGGGCCTGATCCCGCCAAGGGGTCCGGGGGCGTTTAGTAACAAGTGGAATGGCGAACATGGCTAGTGTCGGCAAACGCCGCCCGTCCTTCTCGGTCGGGCGCAGTATCGGCACTGTTTTCATGGTGACGTCGGTCCTTTTATTGGCGGCCTGCAATTCGGCCACGGTGAATTCGGGCGGCACCGGGCCCGGCGACCTCGATGTCATGGACAAGGTGCGCTCGCTCGACATCTTGCCGCGTTACCCGACCCAGGCGGGCTCCTTGACCACCTCAAGCGGTGCAAAGGCGCAGCCGGTGGTTTTCCAGGGCACGGAAATAACGGATATTGCCGAGCCGCGGCCGCAACCGTCGGCGAGCGGCAACGGCTTCGATCTCAATTTCGAAAGCGCCCCGGTGGCGACCGTCGCCAAGGTGGTGCT
>DATHPL010000190.1:0-2644 GCA_035483915.1 Bradyrhizobium sp. | reverse complement strand
GATCGCCGCCGTCGTGCGGCCGTATCTGTCCGAGACCAACACCGAGGGTGCGGAGAATACTGATATCGCGGCCGGCGGCGCTGCGTCGCTGAACAACCGCAACACCATCGTGCTTGCGATCCTCAGCGTGCTGTTCGGGCTTGCGCTCTACGGCTATCTCGGCATGTATCCGACGTTCCTGCGTGAACAACTCCACTACGCGCCGGCGGACGCCGGCCGTGTGATGAGCATTTACGGGCTTGGCGTGCTGGTATCGCTGTTCACGGGATGGCTTGGCGACCGCTTTTCACCGCGGCTGGTGCTGGGCCTGAGTTTTCTGCTCGCGAGCGCGGTCGCAGCACTCCTGTTCAACGGCCCGGCCGACTTCGCAACGCAAGCGGCGCTGTCCTTCGTGCTCGGCGCGACTTTCTCTGGCACGATCTTCGTCAACCTCGCCGCCTATCACGTCAAGTCGGTGGCGGCTTCCCTCGCCGGCCGCGCCTCGGGGCTTTTCGTTAGTTGTGTCTACGGCTCGGCCACCGTTGCGGGCTATGTGATCGGCTGGATCGTTGGACTGGCGGGCTGGACAGTCGCCGGCAATATCCAGCTCGTTGCATTGTGTCTCGTCGGCGTGGTCGTTGCATTGCTGCTGCAGCCGGAGCAGATGTCGCGGCAAGTAAGGCAGGCAGCATGACGCCGCTGGCACAGGATAACCTTCCCGTCGTTTCCGTGAATGTCTTTCCCGGCGGCTTCAACTGGGGCGTCTATGTCGGACAGGATAAAGGCTTCTTCGCAGACGCCGGCATTGCGGTCGAAGTGCAGGGCACGCCAAATTCCGTCACCCAGATGACGGACTTCTCGCTGGGCAAATTCGATATCGCCATGACCGCGGTCGACAACATCGTCGCCTATGTTGAGGGCCAGGGCGAAGCGCCGATCGGCCCGCAAGGCGATTTCACCGCCGTCATGGGCAGCGACAACAGCTTTCTCAGCCTTGTCGCGTCACCGTCGATCTCAGGGATCGAAGACCTCAAGGGCAAAATCGTCTCGGTCGATGCCATGACGACCGGGTACGCTTTCGTGCTCTACGAGATCCTGCGCCGCCACGGTCTCGACAAGGACAAAGGCGACTACGAGATCGTGCGCGCCGGCGGCATGGTGCAGCGCTGGAACGCCTTGCGCGAAGGGCAGCACGCCGCCACGTTATTGTCGGCGCCCTATAACATCATTGCGCAAAATGCCGGCTTCACCGAACTCGTGAAAGCGACTGACGTCATCGGCCCCTATCAGGGCAATGTCGCGGCCGTGCGAAAGTCGTGGGCGAAAGACAACCGCGACAAGGTCGAGGCCTATATCCGCGCCTATCGCCGCTCGATCGCCTGGCTCTACGAGCCGCACAACCGCGGCGAGGCGATCGCGATCCTCACGTCTCATCTGCCGCAGATAACGCAAGAGATGGCCGACGCTAGCTATGGCGAATTGCTCGACCCCACGCGCGGATTTTTCCGCAACTGCGAGATGGACCCTGCCGGATTCGACTGCGTGCTGGAGCTGCGCAGCCGCTACGGCCTTCCGGCGAAGCAGCTCACCGATCCCGAGAAGTATTGCGATCTGAGTTTCGAATAGCTCCCCGTAAACGGGGCGAGGTAAAACGCACCATCGAAATTGCAACATAATGTTGCACTATTCGGTCACCTCAATTGACTAACATTCGCGGTAGCCGCGGACAGATGGGTCACTTGGCTGGAGGAGGTTCCGATGGTCGTTAGCGTCGAGAGCGATGTCGCACGCAAGATGGACATCGGGCCGCTCGTGATTCCGACCGGCGCCGCACTCGGCGCCGAGGTCAGCGGTGTCGACCTCAAGCAGCTCGATGAAATTCAGTTCGCTGCGCTCAAGCGCGCCTGGCACGACCGTGAGGTCGTTCTGGTGCGCGGGCAAACGCTCAGCGATCAGGACCTGATCGCGTTCAGCCGGCGCTTCGGCGATCTCGATTGGGCGCCGGTCCAGGAAACCGGCCGGCGCTTCGTCGAGGGGCTGCCCGAGATCTACATCGTTTCGAACGTGACCATCGACGGACAGCCGATCGGCAGCTTAGGCGCCGGCGAAGCGGTCTGGCACACCGATATGTCGTATCTCGACGTGCCACCGATGGCGAGCATGCTTTACGCCATCGAAGTCCCCCCTGCCGGCGGCAACACATCGTTCTGCAGCATGTACGCGGTTTACGACGCGCTGCCGGACGAACTGAAGCGCCGGATCGCGAACCTGAAGATCAAGCACGACGGCACCTACAACAGCGGCGGCTATCTGCGCCAGGGCGTCACCGCAACCGACGATCCGCGCACCTCGCCCGGCGCCGTGCACCCGCTGGTCTGCACCCATCCGGACACCGGCCGGCGCATGCTTTATCTCGGCCGCCGGCGCAACGCCTATCTGGTGGGACTTGAGCTTGCCGAATCCGAGGCGCTGCTCGACGAACTCTGGAATTTCATCGAGCGGCCGGAATTCGCCTGGGAGCATGTCTGGCAGGTCGGCGATCTCGTGCTATGGGACAACCGCTGCACGATGCATCGGCGGGACCCGTTTGACGCCTCGTCCCGCCGGATCATGCACCGCACGCAAATCAAGGGCAGCGCGGCGCCGGTTTGAACCGCGGCTCACA
>DATHPL010000189.1:0-8883 GCA_035483915.1 Bradyrhizobium sp. | reverse complement strand
AGCAACTCAACGAATTTCACTCTCGGAAAATCCAATCATGCTTCCGTTCGTCGCAAGCCGCGCCCGCAAACTGACGCTGACGTCGAAATCGACGCAGGTGATGCTACGATTCGGTCTGCGCATGGCCGCCATCCTGGCATTCGCTGTGGTCGGCGGCATCGGCTTTGAACGCGGCCTCACGGTGATGCTGTGGATGTCGACCATCCTCAGTGGCGTCATTGCGGCGTTCGATCACGAGGAACCGCTGGCTGCCTCGCTCAATCACTGGGACGAGGCGATGGCCTTCGCGGCACTGTGCTGCCTCGCCTGCACGTTTGAATCCTCCGTGCAGTTTGGCTGAAGCGGCGTCGCGCGGCTTTATAGAGCCTATATGAGATTGCGGACTTTCCACTCTCGAATTCATATCCGCCACCGAAGATATTGGTGGCATGAGTCAAGCGTTCTCCCGCCTTGCCGGCAGGATTCGTGACGCCGATGCTGTCACGGCCGAGCTTTTGTCCGAGGTTATCCGCGAGGCGTGCTCGCGCCTGCCGTCTGTCCGGCGGACGCAACGCTTCAAGCAGCTCGAACAGTACGTTCAATCCTGTGCCTGGACCGACGCCGCGCTCGTCCTGCTCGCGCTCGAATTGCCGCAATGGCAGGTTCGTCGCATTGTCTATGACGCCGGTGAATGGCATTGCGCTCTGTCGCGCCAGCGCGAACTTCCGGATTGGGTTGATCAATCGGTCGAAGCTTGTCACCCGGATCTCGCGCTCGCGATTCTGAGCGCGCTCGTCGAGGTGCAGTGCGTCGGCATCGTCCCGACCGAAACCGCCAGCGTCCCACCTTTTCGCCGCACGGAGCCGCTCTGCATGCCGTTCTGCTGCGACAACTTCGCGTAAGAACCGACCTGCGTGGCCCTGCAGCCGAACACGAATTTGACACGTGAAGCCCAAACGATCCGGGTCATTATCCGCTTCTGGCTGCGAATGATCGTTCTTCTCGTCTTCGCCGCGTTCAGCAGCATCCGGTTTGACCAAAGCCTGCTGCTGTTGCTGTTGATGTCTACCATCCTGAGTACGGCGCTGGCCACGCTCAAGCGTGAACAGCCGCTGGCAGCGGTCCTCAATCACTGGGACGAAGCGATAACCTACGCAGCGTTGAGCTGTCTGATCATCGCAGTCGGCTTTCATGTCCCAAGTTGACACGCCTCACCCGACCCTATGCCGATCTTATGAGATCGCCGGCTTGCCTCAATCGAATTCATACCCGCCTCCGCAGATATTGGAGACACGAGTCAGGTCAGTTTCCGGCTCCCGGTCCCCGCCGCTTTCGCCCACCGACTGACGGGCACTAGCGGCAAATCCGGAGAGAGCGGAACAGGCCTGCCTCACCAACAACAAGGACTACCAACGTGAAACTCGTCGAACCTCCCTCGTGTAACTCTGCATCGACTATTACGTTTATCGGCAAGAACAGCCGCGGCAACTGGGTCGCCCAGGAGCAACATGGACTTTACGGCGGGCTATTCGTCAATCGCGCCCAGGCCTTCAAATTCGCCCTCTTTGAAAACGGGCGCCACCCCGAAACCATTGTCGAACTGGCGAGCGGAATCGAGCTCGACGTCAAGGGCGCACGAGCCTCCGCAAATTCTTGAGCCCTACGGCGCCGGCTGCATGGCCTGAAAACTCCGCCTGGCGCGCCGGCCGGCCATCATCCCAGGAGAACGATATGGTTCAGCTCCATTCCGCTTCAGATCAAGCGCAGGTCCTCGACACGATGATCGGGCTCACGCGCCTGACAAGCCTGCAGCGCGCGATCATCGCCGGCGGTGGCGGGATGGAGCTCTATCTCGGACTTAGGCGTCGCGGCTTCATGCGCGTGGCTACCATTTCGACGCACTGGCTTCCGCGGAGACAACACGCCATCGGCCTGCTCGCGGATCGCAACTCGGCATCCGTCGAGAAGGCTTTGAACGAAATATCGCCTTTTCTCTGCGCAAACGCGACCGTTGCCGTTCTCGTTGATTCCTACGATGGCAGCTCCAGTCTCAATATTCGGGCGAAACTTCAGCAGATGGGATTTCGGATCGAGGCCGGTGTGAGGTGTCACCAGGGACTCGTGCTGTCGGCTTGCCGTCAGGGTTTCAGTCAAATCGAAGCCGCCGCGTGACGTGCGATGATGCCGTTCGCAAACCCGAACTCCTGGCTCACCGGCTATATCCCGGACATCCCCACGCCATTCGATGAGACTGGCGCGATCGATCTGAAAGCCCTTGCCTGGCTTTGCGAGCGACAGATACAGACAGGCGTCACGGCGATCGTCGTCGGAGGGACATCAGGCGAATTTTCCACCCTGACATCGGACGAGTGCGCCACCATCATTCGGACCGCGGCCAGTACGGCCCGTGGCCGCGTCCGCATCATCGCGGGCGCGGGGTCAAACTCGACCGATCAGGCGGTGGAGCAGGCCCGGCGGGCAGAGTTGGCCGGCGCCGATGCGTTACTCTCGGTCGTGCCTTACTACAACAAACCGATGCAGTCGGGTATTGAGGCCCACTTCCGGGCGATCGCCAATTCGACGGCATTGCCCGTCGTGCTGCATGACATTCCCGCACGAACGATCCGGGGATTGGCTGACGAGACGATCTTGAGGCTTGCGGAGACGCCCCAATTCGTCGGACTGAAGGATTCGACCGCTGACCTCTCGCGCCTGCTGCGCCTGCGGTCGATGGCGCCGGAGCGATTCCGCTTGATGTCGGGAGATGATGCGACGGCTCTCGCTTTCCTGGCAGGCGGCGGCGATGGCTGTATTTCGATCGTCTCGAACATCAACCCTTCGGCGTGCCGGGATATCTTTTCAAGCCTCAGGCAAGGCCGAATGCAGTTCGCGCGATGCCAGCACCAACGCCTTTTACCGTTGGCGATCCTGGTTGCGGAAGAGAATCCGGCCGCGGTCAAATATGCGCTGAGCCTGCTCGGCCCGATGCGTCCTGACACCCGCCTGCCCCTTGTCGAACTATCGGATCAGGCGAAGACCAGAATTGCAGACGCGATCGCGACGATCGGGGAAAACGACGTCACGCCGGACGAGACGAATGCTTCTCGCGCCATTTCGGCCCGGGACCGCGCATATAATAACGCTCCGGGCGATATTTCCTGACGTCCCATGACGGACTCAGCACGCCCGCGACCTTTCGGATCCGGGAAGCCAGAACAGAAATCAGAAACGAGAATTGCTGCATGGGTACTCCGTGACTCCAGCATCAAACGAGACCGGAACATGCACGGAAAGCGCATAGGAATTCGAGACGAACGCCGGCGCGCTTTCATAGACGGACAATAAATACCGCCAACAGCGTTCATCCGCGCGGGCCTCCGCGATCCATCTTTATTCCTTTCTTATGAAATGCCGCCTCCGCCTCTCTGGCAATCCTACGGCAATCAAGGACACATAAGGCGTACCAAGTTTCATCCGTTCGTGGTCGCCGTGCACGCTCATGAACATGCAGGTCACTGGTCACGCCATGATCGCCATGTCGCTCACCTATCCCGGATTTTCAAAACAGCAGGCTTCGAAGCCCACGACTTCGCCGGCATGCTTTCAGCCGCTCGATCCCAGCGTCGTCAGCGCATCGATTCCTACCTTCTTTGTCGGCCGCAACCGCGACGGCTTTTGGCTCGCCCGCGACGCCAAAGGCGAGAATGGCGGCATCTTTCTGCTCAAGAGTTCAGCGCTCGCCTTTGTGCGGCGGGCTTCAGGGCAAGCGGGCTTCGCGACCATCTTTCCGTCAGAGCGGTTCGAACTCGACGTGGAAAATCGGGGCAACCCGCTCGTCGACTATCTCAAGCCGCTTTTGCGGCTGGCGATGACCGGCTGGCGACGAACGGTTGCCGTGACTGGCCGGATCGCCAACGGCATCAGGCCCTGATCGAAGGTTTTGATGTTCGTTGGATTGACGTAGCCGCCGAGCATCAATGGTGACGATCGTCCCTTACGAGCTTGCAATGGCGTCGGTACTCGGCTTCGGGACGACATCATCTTCTCTTCTGGGAGCCGCGATAGGCCTGTACGTCCCGCTCTCAAAACGTCCCCTTGCGTGCCTGCCGGCTTTTGCCGCCGGCGCCCTGATTTCCGCGCTGGCGATTGAGCTTGCGTATGAAGGGGCGCTGTCGCTCCATCAGCAGGGCTTCGATGCACGCTCGGCCTGGGTGTTTGTCAGCACGGGGTTTGCGGTAGGCGCGGTCATTTACTACTCGGCGTCGCTGGCCCTGGAGAAGAAGGGAGCCGCCGTTCGCTACGTCACCCAGTTTCGCGAATATGCGCTGGCACGCAAACAAGCGGATGCGCGGGAACGGATCAAGCTCCTGGCGAAGAGCGATCTGATGCGTCATTTGCCGGCCGAGCAGATCGAGCAGATCCTGCCGCGTATTCATGAACTGAAGCTCAAGGCCGGCGATATTCTGTTCAGGGCCGGTGACGCGGGTGACGCCCTCTACATTGTCGCGCACGGCAAAGTCGAGGTTCTGACCGAACCTGCAACCGACGGCAAAATCGCGACCGGCCTAATCGCCGTGCTCGGCGAGGGTCACGCGTTCGGGGAAATGTCCCTGCTGAGCGGTGATCCGCGCACCGCGACAATCCGCGCCGCCGAAAATTCGGATCTGTTGAGAATTGGAAAGCAGGACTTCGAGGAGCTCATCGCGGCGGATGGCGAATTGGCGGATGCAGTGAAGCGCATCAGCCATCAGCGGGCGATCAGCAACCTCCGTGCGGGAGGAGCCGATGCCGCCCTGTGGGCCAAGGTCGCGGGCGGAAGCCTCGACCACCTCAACCGGCGCGAAACCGGCAAAATGCTGGTGGAGGCCGCCAACGGCGCGGGAATGGCGATCGTGTTCGGAAACATTCTCGACACCATTCCAGGCTGCCTCGTCATCGGCGCGAAGTTCACGGCCATCGGAAATCTGTCGCTGACCCTTATGCTGGGAATGTTTCTCGGAGGAATCCCGGAAGCGGCGGCGAGCGCATCGATGCTGACCAAGGCCGGCTATCGCCCGGCGGCGATCTTCGGTCTTTGGTCAACCGTATTGATTGCAGGGGTGGTGGCTGCTGCAGCAGGAAAAGCCTTCATCGGCAGCAGCGACGCACTTCTGGCAATTTTCGCTCAGGCCGTTGCAGGCGGAGCCGTGCTCGCACTCGTCGCCCATGCGATGATTCCCGTCGCGCTGGAAGAAGGCGGTTCGCTCGTGGTGCTCCCGACGGTCGGCGGGTTTCTGTTTGCGCTCTATCTGGCGCTGGCCGAATCGTTCGTCTGACGGCAGCGCACCAGGCGATAACGGCTAACCCCGCTCCATGCAGTCCGCGATGTAGAACCAGCGATCGTCGCCGGCCAACCCCTTGGCTTTCACCTCGGCGCGGCAAGCCTTGAGCTTCGGCCGGTTCGCTATCCACTTGGCTTTCATCTCCTTCAGCTTGGCCACCGTGAGCTTCATCCTCGAGGGTTTGGCGTCGGTGGCCTGCGCCGATGCGTAGTGAACGTTGCCTACGACCAGAGAAGCTGCGACGAGGCAGGTGGCGAGACGAAGCATTGGGATTCCCCTGAATAGATTCTTTGATGGAAGAAGCGAATACCGTGGGGCGCGCAAAACGCACACCCCACGGCCGCGATCAGAATATCTTCGCCGCGCTCTCGAGCGTCTTGTACACGCCCCAGGCCAGCGGAATGCCGACAAAGAGCCAGAACAGCGCTGCCTTGATGTCGACCCCGCCTTTGCCGATACCAAACGATCCACTTTGCACTCCGCCTGAGCTCTTGGCGCCGGCCTGAAGTTGGGCAACCTGCTCAGAACTCATATGCCATTTCGGATCAACGGGTTTGATTAGATAGTTGCAGACGAACCCGGCCGCCAGCATCGCACACAGGATGTACATGGTGGTGTTGTAAAGCTGATCGCGCGGAACGCCTGCAGCAAGCTGGAATTCGCGGATGTAGTTCACGACCACCGGTCCGATGATGCCGGCGGTCGACCATGCCGTCAGCAGCCTTCCGTGAATGGCGCCGACGAATTGCGTACCGAACATATCGGCAAGATAGGCCGGCACGGTAGCGAAGCCGCCGCCATACATCGATAGAATAATGCCGAAGCCGAGAACGAAGAGGAGCTTGGAGCCCATCGTCGCAAACGTCGGCGCCAGCGCATAGAGCACGATGCCGAGGACGAAGAACGTGTAATAGGTGTTCTTGCGGCCGATATAGTCCGACAGCGACGCCCAGAAGAAACGGCCGCCGATGTTGAACAGCGACAACAATCCGGCAAAGCCCGCCGCAATGCCCGCGATCACGGTCTTCTGCTCGGCCGACAACTGGCCGAAGGTCAGATCAGGCAAACCGATCAGTTTGCCGGCGAAAATCTCCTGCAACATCGGCGAGGCCATACCGATCACGCCAATGCCGGCAGACACGTTCAAGCAGAGCACCCACCAGATCAACCAGAACTGCGGCGTCCTGTGCGCGTTTTCGAGATGGACGTTATGTTGCGAGATCATCGTTTTGTTCTCGCTCGGCGGCGCCCAGCCATCCGGCTTCCAGCCGTCCGGAACGACGCGATAGGCGAAGGCACCGATCATCATGAAGACGAAATAGACCACCCCCATGGTGGCGAAGGTTTCCCACACGCCGACAGAGTTCGCGGTCTTGAAGTAGTTGACCAAGAGGTTAGCGAGCGGCGCGCCGATCATGGCGCCGCCGCCAAAGCCCATGATGGCCATGCCGGTCGCCATGCCGCGACGATCGGGGAACCACTTGATCAGGGTCGACACCGGCGAGATGTAACCGAGGCCAAGGCCGATACCGCCGAGGACGCCCGAACCCAGCCACATGATCCAGAGCTGGTGCACGTAGATACCGAATGCGCCGACCAACAACCCGCCGCCCCAGCACAGCGCGGCGACGACGCCGGCCTTGCGCGGACCGGCGCGCTCGAGCCAGCCGCCCCAGATTGCGGCTGAGACCCCGAGCACGACAAAGAACAGCGTGAACATCCACCCCAAACTAGCCACCTTCCAGTCGCAGGTGGTGGTGAACAATTCCTGCCACAGCGACATATCGGGACAGGCTTTCGGAGCCGTGAGACCGATGGCGCGCGACAGCGGCAGCCAGAACACCGAAAATCCGTAGGCCATGCCGATGCAGAGATGAATGCAAAGCGCAGCTGGTGGCACCATCCAGCGATTGAAGCCGGCCTTCGCGATTGTGTGCTCGCGATCGAGGATCCCCGATCCGTTGCCCGGCGCCGTCCCCGCGCTGCTGATTGTCGTCATTTAGTTAGTCCTCCCTGCAGCCACCCTTTGCCGGGCATGTCTGCGTTTCCTGGTGGCCTATAAACCCCGCGAAACACCCAGCCTTCCGTTGTGCTTTGCACAATTTCACGGTGTACCGCCAAAGTATGGCGTTCTCCCCGGAAGGATTGGGGCAGAAGCTCGCCTCAATGTCGATAGGAAAAAGGTAGACATCGTCAGCGTGCAAGACCGTTTCGTCTCGCGAAAGGTGCGATTAATTGTCTCGATCCTGCGCCAAATATTCGCATCTTCAATCGACCCATTTGTTTTTTCGATCATGAAGATGGTCCGCCGATCGCTTCAGGCCCTGTTGGGGCTTGCGGCGAGCACGTCTTCCACCGCGATCGCATACGTTTGCATCATCGCAGCCACGGCCGGGATGTCGTCGAGATGAGCCACCGGAAGCGCGGTTTCAATTGTGACATCGGTCGCAATACCGGCAATGGCCGGATCCTCTGGAAATAACGGCGGCTTGCCGCTGGCCTTGCGATACACCTCGATCTTGCGGTGCGGCTCCGACTTGAAGCCTTCGATCACCACGAGATCGACCGGCGACATCTTCCGGATCAACTCCGGCAACGACGGCTCCGCCGCGCCGCGCAACTCGTGCATCAGCGCCCAACGATTGGCCGACGATACCAACACCTCCTCCGCGCCCGATTGCCGATGCACCCAGGAATCCTTACCCGGCACGTCGACGTCGAAGTCGTGGTGAGCATGTTTGATCACGGAGACACGCAATCCCTGCTCACGCAGATAGGGAATGACGCGCGATATCAGGGTCGTTTTCCCCGCGCCGCTCCATCCCGCTATGCCGATCACCTTCATTTTTACGCTCCAGAACCAGCCTTATCTGCCGGCCATCTTGATGGGAAAGCCTTATATCGGCGGTGACCGAATGTCATGCTAACCTCCCGCAATGGTGAAGATCGGCAAAGCGGCGGCTGGCGGCACTGGACGGAGGCTAGCTCACGCCGCGAGCGGCGTGGTCCAGGCATCGTAAGCGTAGACCCAATCGGTATCGGTCTTCTGCTTGAGCCAGGTGTTGGTCCGCGAGGTCTGCTGCACGCGCGCGGTGCGTTCCCGCCGTGTCGCCTCGAACCGGCGGAATGCGTCCGCAATGCCGTCGCGCGCGATACCTTCGAGACAACGCGACAGCACCGCGGCATCCTCGATCGCCATCGCCGCACCTTGCGCCATGTACGGCGTCATCGGATGGCAGGCATCACCAAGCAGCGTCACGTTGCCCTGCGCCCAGCGCGCCAGTGAATCACGGTCGACGATCGCCCATTTGTGCACGTCGGGGCACGCGGCGAGCACGGTTTCGACCTGAGGATCAAAGCCCTTGAAGGCGGCGCGTAATTCCCTCACGTCGCCTTTCGCCGACCAGGATTCGATCCTGAACTCCGGCTCGGGCTGGCTGGTCACGAAGTACACTTCGCTGCGATCCGGCTTGACGTAATAGATCACGATATGCCGGTCCTCGCCCCACCATTTGGTGCAGTCGTCGATCTTGAAGCCATCGAGCAGCGCGGCGGGGTATGTCGTGCGATAGGCGATCCGCCC
>DATHPL010000188.1:0-9474 GCA_035483915.1 Bradyrhizobium sp. | reverse complement strand
CACGCTGAGCAGCACCGCCCCACAGCCAAAGGCGCCCATCATCCAGTATTTGCGGCCGGTTCGGTCGATCACCAGTGCGCATATCAAGACCAGGAAGACCTGAGCGACGTTGGTCATCGAGGCGGCGCGCAGCGCCTGCGGCAGCGCGAGATGGTAGACCGTAGTGTAAAGCGTCGGCATCCAGTTGTTGAGACTGTTCGCGACCAGATAGGCGGACGCCCATAACACCCAGACAATCAACGTGCGGCCGCGATAGGCGGGCGACAATAGCTCACTCCATTTGCCTCTTGCGCGTAAGGGAATCTCGACCTGCGCCGGCAAGATCACGGCCGGCGCGGGAGCAGCCACTGCGCCAGACTTGTCGGATGCCGCCTCCAACCGCCTGACGACGGCCTCGGCCGCCGCGAGCCGCCCCTTCCCGATCAGCCAGCGCGGCGATTCCGGCAGCCGCAACAACATCAGCGCAATGACGAGACCCGGGATGCCGCCGATCAGGAACATGATCTGCCATCCCATCAGCGGCACCAGCACCGCGCCGACCTGGCCTGTCACCATCAGTCCGATCGGGAAGATCATCTCATAGAGCATGAAAAACCGGCCGCGGCCGCGCGCCTTGGAGAGCTCGCTGATATAGGTCGCGGCGACCGGCATTTCGCCGCCGACACCGATGCCTTGAATGAAACGGAAAGCCAGGAGAATGTTGAAACTCCAGGCCGCGGCACATGCCAGACTCATGACCGCGTAAATGGCGGTAGCTGCCGCGGCACAGGGAATGCGGCCGTAGCGTTCCGCGCCCCAACTGAAAGCAAGCGCGCCTATGATCTGGCCGACATAGCTTGCGCCGATCAGAATGCCGATTTCCGGAGGCGTGATGTGCCACAGCGGCACCAGGATCGGGAGAACAAAGGCGATCGAGAGCGCATTGAAGGCGTCGAAGAAGGTCGCGCTTCCCATCACGATCCGGGCAACGACGAACCAGCTCGACGTCGGCACCTGTTCCATCCGCGCGATCAGATCGGCAGAGGTTCGCTCGGTATCGAAAGCCGGCGAAGCTGAGACGTCGGGAGCCCCGGACCGCGACGTGGCGCTGACAACTGACAAGGCTTCCTCCGCTCTCTTATTTTTCGGGCCGCGTTCGGCGCGGCCCATTATTCAGAGACTCATCAGATATCGGGAGTCGGCGCCAAAAGCTCCAGAATTTTTTCGGCAATCACCGCCGGGCACTCAATCGGCGTCAAATGACGGACATTCGACAACACCGAAAGCGTCGCGCCCGGCACCGCTTTTTGGATTTGCTCCGACATCGCGACCGGCGCGGCGTAATCTTCCTCGCCGACGATCACGCTGACCGGCATCCGCATGGACGCCTGATAGTGCCGCAGATCCGCGTCACCAAGCATCTCGCAAGTCGCCCGATAGCAATCGACATCGTTGGCGAGGAACACGTCCATATGCGCGCGGACAACGTCCGGATGCGCTTCGCGAAATGAATCGCTGACCCAGCGCGTGGCCTGAAACGCCGACAACGCCGCAAGCCCCTTGGTCGCCGCGGTCGCAGCGCGCTCGCGCCAATCCTTTGGCGCTGACGGGCCGTACCAGGCCGTGCTGTCGATCACCGCGAGCGCTTTGGCCCGGTCGGGATAGACGCCTGCAAAGGCCTGCGCGACGCATCCGCCCATCGAGCAGCCGGCAATCACGGCGTTTGGCCAGTTCACATGATCAAGCAGGCCGGCGAGATCGCCGGCAAAGAGTTCAGCCGTGTAGGTCATCTTGACCTTGGCGGATTGGCCGTGACCGCGGCAATCAAAGGTCAGGACGTCCGCGTGAGGCGTCAATAGCGGCACCACCCCATTCCAGAAGCTGCGGTCGAGCGCCAGCGAATGGATAAGTGCGATACGAGGGCGCGCGGGCGATCCGCTGCGCGGCTGCGCCGCGTGGAGGGTATAGACGATCGAGGCGCCGTCCGGCGCGGTGGCGCTTCCCGTGGACGACGTCACGAGATTGTTCATGCCGCGGCCGATTTAGACGAGGACCCCGGCGTCGGCGCCGGTTTATCCAGCGAGACGTTCCAGGCGTCGTAACCATAAAGCCAGCTTGGGTCGTCGTTGCCGCCGCTCATCCAGGTATTAGCGCTCGAGATTTCCTGAATTTTCGACGTGCGCGGTTTGCGGTGAGCCTCAAAGCGCTTGAATGCCGCTTCGATACCATCGACGGGAACATCCTTCAGACAACGCGCCAGCACGGCGGCGTCCTCAATCGAGGTCGCCGCGCCCTGCGCCATATACGGTGTCATCGGGTGACAGGCATCGCCGATCAGGACCACCCTGCCCTGGCTCCAGGTCGGCAGCGGATCGCGTTCGAGGATCGCCCATTTGTGGCAATCGGGACAGGCATCGAGCACCATCCGCACTTCCGCATGAAAACCCGCATAGGCCTTGCGCAACTCCTGCACGTCGCCCTTTGCCGACCAGGATTCCTTGGTCATCCAGTCGGCCGGCTCCGGCACGCTGGTCACGAAGTAAAGCTGGCTGCGGTCTTTGGTCGTGTAATAGATCACGATGTGGCGGTCTTCGCCCCACCATTTGACGCGCGAGCGCGAGATTTCCTGCGGCAAAAGATTCGAATTGAACACCGCACGATACGCGATCCGACCGCGATGGATCGGCTTGTCGGGTCCGATGATGATATCGCGCACGACCGAATGAACCCCGTCGGCGCCAATCACGGCATCGGCCTTGGCCGTGGTCCCATCGGCAAAGAACAGCGTCACCGGGCCGCCGTTCTGCTCCAGCCGAACCAGCTTCTTGTTCAAATGGACAATCTCTTCCGGGATGATCGAGGTCAGCGCTTCGTGCAGATCGGCGCGGTGCATGCACAGGAACGGCGCGCCGTAAAGATCTTCCGGCATAGGCAATTCACGCTTGAGTTCGCCGGTGTCGCCAACGCGATTGAGATGGGAGAACGGCGCGAAGGCGCGCTGGCGCAGTCGATCCTCGACGCCGATGCCGCGCAGGACCTTCATCGAATTCGGCAACATCTGGATGCCAGCGCCGATCCGGCCGAACTGATGCGCCTGTTCGTAGACCGCGACGTCGAGGCCTGCCTGCCGGAGCGTGCCAGCAGCCGCCATGCCGCCCATTCCGGCGCCGATGATTGCGATTTTGGGTGAGGCCATGACTTTTGCCGCTCCTTGAATGTTGAAGGTCCCTTTAAAGTCTCTTGGCCTTCGCGGTCTTGGGCGCCGCCTTGTCGGCAACGCCGTTATGATCTCTCCATATATCGCCTCGTATCCCGGATCAATCTGGTCGCGATGCGAACGCCCATGCGGCAAAGGCCGGACTGTTCAGGAACCGGCCCTTGACGGGCAGCAAGCCCGCCAGAAATGCAACAACCGCCCAACAGGGCGGTTGCGCAATCCGTGATCGGCGCCAGATTATTGGCTGTGAGCGCCGCTCAGCGTTACTTCGACGCGACGGTTGCGATGCGCGGCCACTCGTCCATCTGGATGCGGGCAACGAGCTTGTAGCCACCATCGGTGGGACGGAAGATTGAAGTCTCGCCTTCCTTGACGTCGAACCAATCCTTGCCGAGCGCCGCGACAATATTGGGCTGATGAGTGATAAGGATCGTATTGGTATGATCCTTCGGCGCCACGGCGAGCATCTTACGGAAGGCATCGGCGCGCCTTTTGTTCGTTCGGCGAGACGATCAGGCCGCCTTCGGTCAAGTCGGTCGTCTTCTCGATGTCGGGGAAGCCGGTGACGACGGCGGTCTCAAAGGCGCGGTTATATTTGCTGGTGTACACCTTGCCGATGGGAACGCCAGCTTTGCGCAGTGCCTCACCGAATGCCTTCGCCAACGCCTTGCCCTTGTCGTTCAGATTACGCTGAGCCGCGATGTTGTCGAAGTTGAGCGGGTCGGTGTCGGCCTGGTCCGGAAATGTTGCGCCGTGACGAACAACAAGGACGAGACCGCCGGCGCGAAGGGCCTGTGCGAGATCCTTGTCGTCCGCGCGGGCCGCCGGCGCGGCCATTGCAAACGTCGTAAAGAGTCCGATCGAAACCACAAGAGCCGTAATCGATTTCGATATGGTAAACATCATTTAAACTCCGTTGTGATCCACCCGCTCAATAGACTTTCGAAGCGTCGATTTTATTCCGCGCGGCTCCGCGCCAAGATCGCCGTCGCCTTCGCGCGTGCCGGCCTCCGTGGCAGCATTCGCTGCAGCACGCCGTCGCGCAGCACCAGCCGATGGAACAGTGCGGCGCCAGCATGAAGGCCGATAAGAGCCATCAACGCCTTGGCGCCGATCGCGTGCGCCTCCACGAACAGACTACGCATCGCCGGATCGGGTTCCAGCAACGCCGGTACTTGCCAGACAAATAGTTCGAAAGGTTGGCCGCGCAGAACGACCCTGGCCAACCCCGTGATCGGCATCGCCAGCAGCAGAATGTAGAGGCCGTATTCATTGGCCTTCGCAATGATTTGCTGAAATCCCGGCATGTTTTGCGGAAATGGCGGCAGGTAGGCGAAATAACGCCGCCAGCAAAGACGTGCCACGACGACGATCCAGGTCGACAGGCCCATGCTCCGGTGCAACGTCAGAAGCGCCGCAGCAAGATCGCTCTGGTGATCCACGGCTTCGCGCGCCCAGATGCTTACAAATTGCACGACGATCAGAAGCGCCGTTAACCAGTGAAGAAAAATGCTGATCTGGTCGAAGCGATCATCTTCGCGCGGTAACGCGATGACGGCCACTTCCTTTGATTCTGAATTTCTTGTCATGTAGATCCACTCCGGTCTGTTGCTCGGCAATGCCGAAAAGACCGGAGCGGCCGCGACTTTATTCCTTGTGCTTTTTGCTTAACGACGCGGCTGCTTGACGATCGGCGTATGCAAAAGCCGATACAAACTCGCGATCACAACATAATGATCTCGCTGCGGCGGCGTTCGGCCGCCTTCGCCACAGCTTCGGTCCTGGTGCGCGCGCCCAGTTTCCGAAATAGCGATTCAACGTGAAACTTCACCGTATGCAGCGAGATGTCCAACCGGCGCGCGATCGCCTTGTTGGTCATGCCTTCGGCCAACGCCGTGAGCACTTCGAGTTCGCGCGGCGTCAGCAAGGCGTGACCTTCGCTTTCGCGCATGGCGCCAAAGCCGTTTTCGCGAACGGGCGAGCGCACGATCAGACCGGCGGCGACCGCGCGGATGGCCGCATCGATCTGTCGCGCATCGGCTTCGCGCGGCAACGCGCCGCGCAGCCGATCATCCACGATGCCAAGTCCGACAACACTGCGAGCCTCGTCGGGCGGCCGACTGCCGTCGGCCAGCACGATGTCGGCTTCGTCTTGTAGCCCGACCACCATGTGGCCGGCCTCGGCGACAACCTTGCAAAGCGCGGCGCGGCGAAGCGGATCATCCGCGTGGACCGCCACCCGCAACCGTTGAGCAAAGGCGACGTCGCTGGCCACTGCGCTCACGCAGCCCTCCGTTCCGCAATGGTCGTCTGGACCGTGATGATGGCGCCGCCGCGGATCACGCGGACATCCGCTTTGCGTCCAATACTGTCACCGCCGAAATAGCGGGCGATCTTTCGAAATCGGTGCGCCGATATACCGTCGACACTCAGGATGATGTCACCGGCCACGATTCCGGCCTGCGCCGCCGGACCGTTTTCCACGACCGACATCACCATCATTCCGCCGGTTTGATCGGCGCTCTCGCGCAACGCATCGGGGACGGCGACGGCTTGCAATGCGACCCCAAGCCAGCCGCGCGCAACGTGACCATCCTTGACGAGCTGCGGCACAACGCGCGTCAGCGTCGCGTGAGGGATGACGATGACCTGACCGCGCGGCCCGAAGGTCGACATGCCGAGACAACCGCCGGTCGCATCGAACACAGGTCCGCCCTCCTCGCGATGAGCAAGCCCGATATCCAGCACGATGCGCCGGTCGATCAGGCCGCCACGGCGGGAATGCCACTCTCCGCCGACCAGATTGACCGCACCCAATCGTGCGCTCACGCCACCTTCACCATCGGCCCCGATGGCCAAAGCGAGCGTGCCCATATGGGCGTCGGCGGCGGCGAGAGCCGGTGCGGCGATCACATCGGCGGTTTTCAGAATCGCGATGTTGGTGCTGGCATCACGCCCGGCGAGCTTTGCGGCGAGCGTTGAGCCTCCCGGCGCGACCAGTTCAAATTCGTCCCCACGCGGCAGCGACTGTTCGGAGACGACGACGACGCCCGATTGCCACACCATTCCGGTCAGATGCCGTCCCTCGCCAAGGCGAACCGCAACGACGGTATTTTTAGCAGCTTCCGCGCGAGCCGATATCGCATCCGATAACTGGCTGAGTGCGTCTGATGTAAAAGACATGAGCTACTCCTATCGATCAAGATAGGAACTATTCTGCGGAATGCAGCGCCCTCAGACTATCGGCCGGACGGCCGGGATGGTCCCAGCCGTTTGACCGGGCAGGAAACCCACCGGGCCCAACGGATCAAAATCCAGCAATGCGCATTTCGAATCCACGCGGAGTGCAGGTCCCGCTGTAGTGACGCGAATCGACGCGGGTCAACTCGCACCGACCATCATTGTTATTGGTGGTTTCTGACTCCTGGAGCAGAATTTTCTGGTCCAGGCAGGAGGCTCTGATTTTGCCGGAGATCGAATTGCCGCTGACGTGACGCGCTACGAATGTTCCAGCTTTCAAGTCGAAGGTCGTCGTCCAGTCGCCGACGTGTCCGGGAAGTCCCGACTTCGCGGTAAAAGAATCTGGACACTCAGCCTGGGCGCATTCGACAGGAATGAGAAACAACGCCGCAAAAAGCCAGTTTCTCATCATTGATTCTCCCACGGTTCAGCAGGGACCGGCTGACCTGGCTGGGGAAAGCTCAATGGTCAATGCCCCGTTTGTTTCCACTTCAGGAACTGCTGATAAAGTTGGCTGGCCTTCGAATTGGCATCAGCGGCATTGGGGTCAACGGCGCCGTTAGAAATTGCAAGTTCTCTGAATTTCGACGGCGCTTGCGCGTCCAAACCAGCCGCGTTCGATCGGGCTGCCAGCCAATCCTCGGCGGCGTCGGAGCGCTTCCAGCCGTCGATCTTTGCGGAGACGTTGACTTCACGCCATTTGGGGTGAAACGGCGGATTCTGGAATGCTGCGACCTTCGGAAAAAAGGCCTCCACGAACTGCGCGACGCGACGGTATCGGTCTGTATTTTTTGGCCAGTTGTACCCTATCAGTACCACACGGTCTGCAATTGTATCGATCTTTTGACCGACAGCGACCAGGTTCGGGTAGTCATCGTGGGTGAACGATGTCGGCAGATACTCGGTGGCGATATCCTTGGCAAACGGAATGGAAACGAAATGCATGCCGCGGTCGAGTTGCAGATTCGATATCAGTTTGGCAGATTTTCCGGCAATATAAGCCGTGGCAGCGATCTCGCCGGCATTGAGCATCTTGACCGCTTCCGTTTGCGAGACGTTGACCTCCTCCACTTTCATCCCGAGGCGCTTGAAGATATCCCGCATGGTGTAGTTGGTCCCGCTGCGAACGTCATCGATATTCACCTTGCGGCCGGCAAGCTGCTCGATCGAGGTGATATCCGGCCCTGCAATCAAATGGACTTCTTCGTTGAACAGTCTGGCGATGTAGACGATCTTGTCGTCGTCTTTTCCAAGCGCCTGATTCGACCGTCGCATCCCATCCATGATGCTGACCTGCGTTAATCCGATATCGACGCCCTTCAGGTAACGCACGTCGCGAATGTTCTGCGGCCCGCCAATTCCAACCAACGGAACAACGCGCAATCGATCATGGTCGTTCAGAACCGACGCGAGATCACTCGCGACCTCGAGATAGGTGTCGTCGACGGTCGGACTGCCCGAGATGATTGAAACCGTATTCTCGTTGATCTGCTCGTTGGCGTAGACGCCGACGCCGACGCAATAGTTGCCCATGCGTTCGATGTAGGTCGACTTGTCCTCGATGGTTTGGGTAAGCGGGCTCAAGAAGCGAAAGTCGACCCAGCCACTGCCTGCGCCTTTGCAGACTTCCAGCTGCTCCCGCATCATGTATTTGCCGTTCTGATCACGAAAATTGTAGAGGTTCGTTCCCGGCGTCATCGTGGGAATGGCGCCATTGGCCATGACGACCCCGTTCTGGTCCAGGATATAGGCGTAGAGATCGCGGTCGATGGTCCCCCCGGACTTACTCAGAACCGCTTTGATCGTTGCTTCGTATCCCAATCTCTTGAACATGTCCTGAACGCGGTGGACCATCGCAACGGCTTCGTCCCGGGTGCCAAATTGGGAAGCGGCTAGCGCAAAATTCGACCACGACGACAGCGCCGCCGCGAATGCGAAAGCCAGCGCCGCTGGCTTCATCGTCGAAGTGCGACGATCGCGCGAACACGCGAACATTTGTCTCTTGGCAGTCTTATGCGATTGCCGCCCAACCTCATCGCACATCTTCGATCTCCCCCGACTTCGTGTGGTTCTTCAGGTCAACCACGCCTGCTCTTGGGTCACGTAGATCGCACGGAAACGTGAGCAACCGGGTCTATGGATCGCACGGAACCGTGAAAAGCGGATGAAATTCGGGCAAGAATATGAATGTCGGAATCATGCGCCTGCAAATGCGCGGCGGTGCGATTTCAGGTTATGCCACCTGCCCTCTGGACAGGCATTTTGCCTAGGCATTGATCACAACAAGACGACAGTCTTCTCAAATCACGAAGAAGCCGTGGGTGCCGTCGCACTTGAGTTGCTCGACCAGACCGTATTCCCAATCGAGATAAGCCTGCATCGCATCTCTCGACGCTTCGGTGCCTTCATTAGGGACGCCGGTAGCGATGCTGCGGATCGGGCCGGGGCAGGACTTGCGGCGACCTAACTTCCAGCGCGCGATCATAGCCGCCGTCGAGCACATAGACTTCCCAACCCATCTGCGCGAGCCAGGACGCCGTCATGTCGGCGCCGGCATCCTGAAGAGTGACAAGCCGCCGGCCGCGGGATCTGGTCTTCGAACGGACGTTTCCGGCCGCAATGAGCCTTCACGCCTCAGCCTGAACTTTCTCGTCACCGCCGCGCAGCGCTCAATTCCAGCTCGAAGGCGTGCGGAGTGGATTGAACGCGTTCTGCTGCGATTGGCTTCTCAGGGGCGGTTGAAGGACTTTCGGCCCATTTCATTGCGGGATCGTCACAACTTATGCATTGGAAGTCGGTGCGGCCGCAGATGGTGACAAGCGGGATCATTCGTTTTCCGCACTTCGGGCAACGTGCCATCTGATCCATGACGTCCTCCCGATTTTTCATCTTAATTCGGAACAGGAACTTTTGTTCCATTCCAAACGACATTGGCCGTGCCGGGACTGTTGTGGCAAGCTCAGGCGGCTTCCTCATGCAAAGTTGCACAGGGTCCTAACCAAGGAGAACGACCATGGTAACTTATGTCGTGCTGGCGA
>DATHPL010000187.1:0-2037 GCA_035483915.1 Bradyrhizobium sp. | reverse complement strand
CAACCCCTTGATTGGGGGCAAAGGCCATGGCGGATGCGTGCAGGAGAAGTCGCGCGAGCGACAGCTGCTTGGCGCACCACCGGGACACCCCGCCCGTGGACGAATATGTTGTCGTGGCAGGTCTCCTGGCTCACGGGTCGTCGCTGCTGTCCGGCCTTCCCGAAACCCACGTGGGCTTCAGTGACGTTTGTTGGACAACGGCTCGCCGTTTACAGTTGCGGGGGCAGCGCCGGCATTACACCGGCTTCCCTCTTAGCTCCGGATCAAGCAAGACCCGGAGAACCTCGACCGTTGCTGAATATCTGCAAGGCGACTGCTTCGTCAACCTCTTGAATTATTTCTGCGGCATTCCCTCCGGAATGACGGTTTGCACGATCGAGATATCCAGAGCCTCGTAGTCGTGCAGCCCGATCGCTGCGTAAAGCTCTGCACGCGTCTGCATCTGTTCGACGACCTTGTGTGTGCCGCCATCGCGCGCGATCGCGGCGTAAAGTTGTTGCTGGGCCTTGTTGGCCACGCGCAGGGACGATACCGGCCAGATCACCATCGAATAACCCATCGCTTCGAATTCGGCCGCCGTGAAAAACGGCGTCTTGCCGAATTCCGTCATGTTCGCGAGCAGCGGCACGCCCGGCAGGCGCTGAGCGAAAGCGCGAAACATATCCTCGGTGTTGAGGGCTTCCGGAAAGATCGCGTCGGCGCCCGCTTGCATATAAAGCTTTGCGCGGGCCACCGCGCCATCCAGCCCCTCGCTCGCTGCGGCGTCTGTGCGCGCAATAATTACGAGATCGCGGCGAGCTTTTACCGCAGCAGCCACCTTCGCGGCCATATCGTGCGCATTGGCGAGTTTCTTGTCGTTGAGATGGCCACATTTTTTCGGCAACAATTGATCCTCGAGATGAACGGCGCCGGCGCCGGCCTCCTCGAAGACACGGACCATGTGCATGACGTTAAGCGCCTCGCCGTAGCCGGTATCGCCGTCAACCAGCAGCGGCAGACCCGCGGCGCGGGCGATCTGCCGGATGAAGAACGCGACCTCATCGACTGTAATGATGCCAAGATCAGGCAAGCCCATCGATGCCGTCATCGCCGCGCCCGAAAGATACAGCCCGTCGAATCCCGCCGCCTCCGCCTGAAGCGCCGCCATGCCGTTGTGCGCGCCGGGAAGCCTAAGAATACCAGGCCGCTTTAAAAGAGTGCGAAAGCGCCGTCCGGGAGATTCGGATGGCAGATCGGACGCAACAAGATAAGGCATCGTTTCTCTCTAGGCTGCGCGCACCGACGAGGGCGGCGTGCCCCGCTTGTTGAGCGGAACGAATTCGAGATTCTCCGGACCGATGTAGTTCGCCGCAGGTCGGATAATCTTGTTGTCGATGCGTTGCTCGACGATATGAGCCGCCCAACCCGACGTGCGAGCGATCACAAACAGCGGCGTGAACATCGCCGTCGGAACGCCCATCAAATGATAGGACACGGCGCTGAACCAATCGAGATTGGCGAACATCTTCTTGGTCTCGGCCATGACGGCCTCGATCCGGTCAGCGATCTCGAACATCTTCATCGAACCGGCTTCGCGTGACAGTCGTCGCGCGACCTCCTTGATCACCTTGTTACGGGGATCGGCGATCGTATAGACCGGGTGCCCAAACCCGATCACGACCTCCTTTGCCGCGACTCGGCGGCGGATATCCGCTTCGGCTTCATCGGCCCCGCCATAGCGCTTCTGGGTTTCGAAGGCGACCTCGTTGGCGCCGCCATGTTTCGGCCCGCGCAGCGCACCGATCGCCCCGGTAATCGCCGAATACATGTCGGCGCCGGTGCCGGCGATCGCGCGCGCGGTGAAGGTCGAGGCGTTGAATTCATGCTCCGCGTAAAGATTCAGCGAGGCATGCATGGCTCGGACGTGGGACTCGGGCGGCTTGCGCCCGTGCAACAGATGCAGGAAATGACCGCCGATCGTCTCGTCGTCGGTCTCGACGTCGATGCGGCGGCCGTTCTGAGCGAAATGATGCCAGTATAGCAGCATGGACCCTAGCG
>DATHPL010000186.1:0-6441 GCA_035483915.1 Bradyrhizobium sp. | reverse complement strand
GATCCGCTCCATGACCAGCCGGGTGGTGAACGGCACCAGCGGACTGGTCGAGGTGAACCAGTTGCCGACGTCGTAATCGGCCTGGAGTTGCGGTTGCAAATCGAAGACGTACATGTCCCGCCATCCCGTATGTCGCTTGGCACTGAGCAAGAACAGGCCGTCCGATCGCGCGAGCCGGTAGGTGCCGAGCGCCGTCGTCTGCTCGACATCGGTTTTCAGTTGCAGCGGCGCGTCGAGCAGACAGGCGCCAAAGCCGACATCGACCAGATAAGCATCACCGGCGAGATCGACCTTCAGCATCATATGCGTCTTCGGCCCGAGCGGACTGCCGGCCGCGGCGATCCAGCGCGGCCGCCCGGCGAGCCCTGTGACCTGAAAGCCGATGGCGTCGAGCGCGGCCCTGAACAGCAGATTGTGCTCGTAACAATATCCACCGCGGCTTCCGTCAACGAGCTTGGCCTGCACGGAAGCGAGGTCGAGCTTCACGGAGCGGCCGAGCAGCGGATCGATCCCTTCGAACGGGATCGCCTCGAGATGCGAGGTCTGAAGGGCTTTCAGCATTTCGAGGCCAACCGAGCGTGCGCCCGTGTAGCCGATCCGCGCCAGATAGTTGTCCAGCCGAAACGCGTCCGACATGCTGTCCCGTCCCCCGTGCATTGGCGACACTATTTCACGGCAGCGGCGTCAAAACCAGAAGGCCGGGCAATGGCCCGGCCTTTCGTATTGTTTGCTCGACGAGCATGCCTCGGTATCGAGGCCTTGTGGTGCGTCACGCTCAGAGCGTGCAGTGACGGCTCTGCCGCATGTTTTCCTGGATTCCCGCAGCTTCGGTGAAGGTCGGCACCGGCTTGCTGACGACCGTATAATCAGAGAAGAAGTGCCACGGCTTTTCCTGGAGATCGGTGTTCCAGATCGTGCAGACGCCGGTGTTGTTCCAGCGGATGACGTAATAGCCATTTTCCGGAGCACGCATGTGCTTCGCGAAGGCGGCACCCGAGACAAGGGTCGTGGCGGCGATGGTGACGGCGGCACAGAAAGCGGTAACGCGACGCATGAAAATTTCCCCTTTGGATATTGAGATGTTGTCCTCATACCGCATCGGCCGTCATGCGGCCAAGCGGCTCCCATCCCCGTGATGGCGTTGACGGGCAGGTGTTGCTGCAAACGCGCGGTTTTTGCAATTAGAAAAGGCGTGATCGGGCGGCGGCCAAGCGAATTTTGGCGGGTGTTGCAGCCAGCCCTGCCTAAAGCATCATCTTGTAACCGACATGCGACGGCTCAAAGCCCAGCCGGTCGTAGAAGCGATGAGCATCCGTCCGCGACTTGTCGGTCGTCAATTGAACGATCCCGCAACCTTCACGCCGGCATTTTTCGAGAACCCACGCGAACATCGCTTCACCGATCTTTTCGCCGCGCCGATCGCCCGCAACCCGGACGGCTTCAACCAGACCACGCTTCAGTCCACCGCGCGCAAGGCCAGCGATGAACGTCAACTGAAGCGTCCCGACAATTGCGGTGCCGTCATCGACGACCAGCAAAAACTGGTTGGCGTCGGCATCGATCACGCGAAAAGCGTCCAGATATCGCGGAAGGTTTTCCGCCCCGAGTGTTTCCCGCGACGCGCCCAGCGTGTCGTCAGCAAGCATCCGGACAATGGCAGGCACATCTGCCTCGGTCGCGCGGCGGAAAATCAGGTCAGGCATCGATGGTCCTCTTTATTGATCTCATGATTCATCTCGCCGGCTTTCGCGCTTGGGCGCTAGAGCACGCCCGTACTCGCGCTTTCCCGTAGCCGGCGCATGAAATTTTCATCCTCGTAACGGGACAGGCTGAGACGTTCGGCAAATTCTGGCACCTTCTTGCCGAGCGCCCAATCCGCGCAGAGCGCGCCCGTCGCGCAAGCCGCCATCGTTCCAAAGCCGGAAAGAGCGCCGGCCACAAACGCCTGTTTTGTCTTCATGGGTCCGATCAAGGGCCAGTTTTCTTTGGTCATCGTGTAGTAGCCGCCATAATGCGCCGTCTGTCGCGGCAAGCGGCCGTAATATTGCTTGAGCTTCTTGTTCAGCCGGCTCGCTCCCCTCAGAACGATGTCGGGAAAGTTCGGATCGGTCGGCAGGTCGTCCTGCGGTTCGGACGGCTTTTGATTATAGGCCCAGCCGAGCTTGATCCATGTTCCCTGATCGCCACCGTCCGGGCGGCAGTGGATCGCGCCAGGCATGGAGCGGGCGAGCCATGCCGTCGCGGGATCCTCCTCAAGCAGTTCGCGCTCCTGCGCGGTCCAATCGATCGTCTGCCCATCCAGATCGATGGAGAACGGCATCTTCCGGTCGATGGCGCCGAGATTGTCGGCGAAAGCAATCTTCTGCTGAAAGACGTTCTCGACCGGCAGCGTCTCGCCGAGCATGGATGCGATGTCGGCGACATGCGGTCCCGCGGCGTTCACGAGAATCCCGGCGCGCAATGTCTCTTCACTGTTGCGGCCGCGCATCGTCAGCACGAAGTCATCGCCGTTGCGGGCAATTCCCGTGACGCGCGCCGGGACCAGCGATCCGCCAAGCTTGCGGACGTGCTCCAGCATCAGGCTCCCGAGCTGTTGGCCGCTGATGTCGCCGGCGCGGCGAATATGCAGGACCGTCGAAATCTCCGGATCGAAGGTCGGAAAATGCCGGCGGATCAATTCCTGGTTTTGCAGCACGTCGACACCTTCAGGAGCGCCGTGCCAATCCGCCGAATCCGCCGGCGCATAGCTCGGCGACGATGGGCTCTCGTGAACGCGTATCCGGCGCGCACCCTCCGCCCCATAACCGGTGTGGAGCTCGTTGAGCAGATCGTCCGGCCTTGCCCGGCGCGTCGCCAGTGCATAACCGCGACGAGTCATGTGAATGCGGTTGTCGTGTTGCCGGGCGATGTCCTCCAGCAGATCGATGCTATAGTCGGTGAATGCCGTCATGACCGGGTGAGGCCACCAGTTCCGGTAATTTTCGCCGGAAGCAGCCGAGGTCAGGCTCATCGGCGCGTTCGGATCAACAATCGCGATTCGCGCTGAAGGACGACTCTTGGCGAGATAATAAGCGCAGGCGATGCCGACGATGCCGGCGCCGACCACGGCGATATCCACGCTACGTTCACTCATTCAGTCCCTCTTCGCCAGCATCGACATGGTATGAAATGAGCCTACCGATTATGCAACCGAGTGTATAAAATAATCTCCGGCCGCATCCAATGACGCGGGTGCGGTCCAATGGAGCAGGGGGAAAGCAATGAAGCGGTTGGTCTGTTTGTTTGTCTTCGCGACGGTGGTCGTGGCCGCCGCGCAGGCGCAGTCCCCCGGCGGGACGCTGGCCAAGATCAGGGAGACCGGCGAGATCAAGCTCGGTCACCGCGATGTTTCGGTGCCGTTTTCCTATCTCGACGACAACCAGAAGCCGGTCGGATTTGCGATGGACCTCTGCGGCCGGATTGTCGATGCGGTCAGGGATGAACTGAAGCTTCCGTCGATTCAGGTCAAGCTTCAGCCGATCCAGCTCTCTACGCAAATTCCGCTCATTCAAAACGGCACCATCGACATCGTCTGCGGTCCCGCCACCAACACGCTGGAGCGGCAGAAGGTCGTGGCCTTCAGCAATACGATCTTCGTCTCAAGCATTCGTGCGGTCGTCAGGAAGGACGGGCCGATCAAGACTTTCGAAGACCTGACCAACAAGCCGGTTTCGCTGACCGCCGGTTCGACGTCGATTGCGTTATTGGCAGCACGTGCCCAGGAGAAGAATTTCCAGACCCAGAATATCCTGTCTGGAGATCACGCGGCGTCCTTCCTGGCGCTGACCACGGGCCGCAGCGAGGCCTTCGTGATGGACGATATCCTGCTCGCGAGCCTCGTTGCCAATAGCCCAAATCCCGGCGCCTGGCGCATCATCGACGACAGCCTGCGCACCGAACCATACGGCCTTGTCATCCGCAAGGATGATCCGGAATTCAAGGCGCTGGTCGACAAGACGCTCGATGCGATGATGAAGAGCAATGCGTTTGCCGAGCTCTATGCGAAATGGTTCATGCGCCCGATCCCGCCCAAGAACATCAACCTGAATTTCCCGATGACGCAGCCTCTGAAGGACGCGATCGCCAGCCCGAACGACAAAGGCGCGTAGTCACTCCTGCAGGCTACTTGCTTCTGATCCAGTCCGCCAGCTCCTGCCATGGCTGCACGGACCAGTTGCCCGACGCGGCGCCGGAAGGCGAGGACAGGACAAAGACATCAGGAAAATCCTGCGGAGAACTTTGACCGTGCGGCTGTCGGCCCAACTCAATTGTTTTCGTCGGTCGTCCATAGAAGAGGCTTGCGGCCTTCTTGCTCGTGAAGGCGACTGTCTTCGGCCGATATTGCAGCATCTTCTCACGGAAAGCCGGGACGTCGATGGGGAAGTTGAGCGCCGTATGATCCATTCCCGCACCGGTCTTGCACATGTCGGTGAAACCAATGCGGAGGTCCAACAGGCTCGGAAACTCATGCGGTTGATATTGGCGTGGGGTTATCCCGGTCTCGTGGATGGTGCGCCAAAAGCGATTGCCGGGATGAGCATAATAATGACCGACGTCGGCTGACCGCTGTCCAGCAGCGGTGCCGACGAAGACCAGTTTCAGATCATCCCGGAGTAAGTCAGGAAGCCTCTCCACGATGCGAGTCGTGCCTCAAAACGCCTTGTTGCTCTCTTTCACCTTGTCCGCGTCGAGATAGACCTGTCCGCCCATTTCCTTGAACTTGGCGCTCATCTGCGCCATGCCCTGTTCCTGGTCGTTCAAGGTCGCGGCGTAGTCGCGCACGTCCTGCGTGATCTTCATCGAGCAGAATTTGGGCCCGCACATCGAGCAGAAGTGTGCGACCTTGTGCGCGTCCTTTGGCAGCGTCTCGTCGTGGAATTTGCACGCCGTCTCCGGATCGAGCCCGAGGTTGAACTGGTCCTCCCAGCGGAAGTCGAAGCGCGCGCGCGACAACGCGTCGTCGCGCAGTTGCGCCGCCGGATGGCCCTTGGCGAGATCGGAGGCATGCGCCGCGATCTTGTAGGTGATGACGCCGACCTTGACGTCGTTGCGGTCGGGCAGTCCGAGATGCTCCTTCGGCGTCACGTAACAGAGCATCGCGCAGCCGAACCAGCCGATCATAGCCGCGCCGATGCCTGACGTGATGTGGTCATAGCCCGGCGCGATGTCGGTCGTCAGCGGCCCCAACGTGTAGAACGGTGCTTCGCCGCATTCCTTGAGCTGCTTGTCCATGTTGATCTTGATCTTGTGCATCGGCACATGGCCGGGGCCTTCGATCATCACCTGGCAGCCTTTGTCCCACGCGATCTTCGTGAGTTCACCGAGCGTTTCCAGTTCGGCGAATTGCGCGCGGTCGTTGGCGTCCGCGATCGACCCCGGCCGCAGGCCATCGCCGAGCGAGAACGACACATCGTATTTGCGCATCAGGTCGCAGATCTCGTCGAAATGCGTGTAGAGGAAGCTTTCCTTGTGATGCGCCAGGCACCACTTCGCCATGATCGAACCGCCGCGCGACACGATGCCGGTGACGCGGTTGGCGGTGAGATGAATGTAGGGCAGGCGCACGCCGGCGTGGATGGTGAAGTAGTCGACGCCCTGTTCGCACTGTTCGATCAGCGTGTCCTTGTAGAGCTCCCAGGTCAGCTTGACGGGATCGCCGTCGCACTTCTCCAGCGCCTGATAGATCGGCACAGTCCCGATCGGCACCGGCGAGTTGCGCAGGATCCATTCGCGCGTGGTGTGGATGTTGCGCCCTGTGGAGAGGTCCATCACGGTATCGGCGCCCCAGCGGATTGCCCACACCATCTTGTCCACTTCCTCTTCCACCGACGACGTCACGGCCGAGTTGCCGATATTGGCGTTGATCTTGGTGAGGAAGTTGCGGCCGATGATCATCGGCTCGAGTTCGCCATGGTTGATGTTCGAAGGAATAATCGCCCGTCCGCGCGCAATCTCGCTGCGAACGAATTCCGGCGTGACGAAAGCCGGGACTGAAGCGCCAAAGCTTTCGCCGTCGGCCAAGGCCGCTTCGGCGCGCTCCAACTGTTGTTGACGTCCGAGATTCTCTCGTTCGGCGACGTAGATCATCTCCTTGGTGATGATGCCGGCGCGGGCGAATTCGAGCTGCGTGATCTTGTGGCCGTCGAGGCCGCGCAACGGTTGATGGTGGGCGTTGAAAGTCTTGGCCGCGTGCGCGGTGCCGACATTGCCGTTGTCTTCCGGCTTGATGGTGCGCCCGTCATACTGTTCGACGCCGCCGCGTTCCTTCACCCAGGCGGTTCGATGGCGGGCAAGGCCGGCATTAACGTCGATCACCACGCTCGGGTCGGTGTAGGGACCGGAGGTGTCGTAGACCGGCAGATTGGGCTCGCCGGCGCCTTCGGAGAGGATGATCTCGCGCAA
>DATHPL010000185.1:0-9329 GCA_035483915.1 Bradyrhizobium sp. | reverse complement strand
ATCGACTCGCCAGCTTGCCAGCGATCCCAGATCTCAGACCGCTGAACCGCAGAATAATAAATGCGATGTCGCCGCTTCATGTCCACACTCCATCCTTGTTAAAAGATTAGAGTGTTGCGCCGACCGGTTGAACCCACCGGGTAAAGCAGACATTCCTCCCCGTCGCGTTGCCATGCCGGCTTTTGACCGTTGCAGACATAGCGTCGAAGGCCGGCATCAATTAGCATTCAATTGCCTCTTGTATCGCGCATTTTGCGGTATGCTGTCCTGATGCCCTTGATAAGAAGGCATCACGGGGGAGACGATGATGAGGTCAGTGATCGCCGCAATCGCGGCTATTGTTTTCGCACACGCCGCATCGGCCGAGAGCTTCCCGAGCCGGCCGATCACACTCGTCGTGGCGGCAGCGGCCGGGGGCACGACGGACGTACTGGCCCGGATCGTCGCAAGGCGCATGAGCGAAGATCTCGGACAGTCTGTCGTCGTCGAGAACGTCACCGGCGGCGGCGCCACGGTCGGGACCCGCCGCGTGGTCCGCGCCGATGCTGACGGCTACACGCTGATCTTCGGCAATATGGGCTCGCTGGCCGCGAACTTCTGGCTATTCCCGAACCTCGGTTTCGATCCGCGCCAGGATCTCGCAGCCGTAGGTCTTGTCGCGATCGTGCCGATGGTTCTGTCCGTGAGCAAGAAGAGCGGCATACACGACCTCGCCGGCCTGATCGCGGCGCTGAAGGCAAAGCCGGGGGCTCTCAATTTCGGCCATGCGGGCCCGGGCACCACCACTCATCTTGCCGCGATCACGTTCCTGCATGTGACGGGCACGCAGGCGCACGACATTCCCTACCGGGGCTCCGGTCCCGCGATCAACGATCTTGTCGCCGGCACGATCGACGCCGTGATCGACCAGACCGTCACCATGATTCCGATGCATACCGGCGGCAGCGTCACGGCGATAGCGACCTCAAGCGCCAGCCGTCTCGCGCAAATTCCTGACGTGCCGACCTTCGCTGAAGCCGGCGTACCCGCTTTCGACCTGACGGTCTGGAACGCGATCGCCGCACCCGCTGCCACGCCGAGGCCGGTGCTCGATCGCCTTGAAGCTTCGCTCAAGACCTCGCTCGCGGACGCCGACCTGCGGCATCGTTTCGCCGACCTCGCGGCGGATGTGCCCCAACCCAACCAGATCGGAGCAGAGCCGCTGCGGCGGTTGATCGCCTCCGATATCGAACGCTTTGGCCCCATCATCCAGGCCGTCGGGGTGAAACTGGAGTAGCGCTGAGGGAAAAGCCTGATGGCATTTCGTGTCTTGATCATCGGTGGCACGGGGCAGGTGGGAGCAGCAGTAGTGCGCGCGCTGGCCGCGGAGCCATCCTGCGCTGAAGTCGTGATGGTCAATCGCAGGGCAATTTCTCTGACCGCTGACCCCCGTGTGCGGCAGGTGATCCTGGATCCGGCGGCCAACCAGTTTCCAGCTGAGGTGACCAAGCTTGCGCAGCGCCTGGCCGCGCAAGGCGACGCGGTCTATGGCGCATCCTGTGTTGGCGTGGGGTCAGGCAGCACGAAGTGGAGCGAGGAAGAATTAAAGGCGCTGGAGATTGGCGTGGTCGGTGGCTTTGCCCGTGGTTGTCAGGCCGGAGGTATCACACGGTTCGCTCTGCTCTCGGCAGTGGGAAGCACCGCGAAAAGCCGGATTCGCTATGTGCGGGTGATGGGGTTGAAAGAAGAGACGGTCCAGGGGATCGGTTTCCAACGCCTCGCGATTTTTCGCCCCGGTGTTATCGCCGGCAATGCTCACACGCCGCGCTATGTCGCCTACTTGGGACGCTTGATTCCGGGACGTTTTGGCACGATCGAGCAGGATGACATCGCTCGCGCCTTTGTCGCTGAATTCATCTTTGGCTCGGCTCCAAACGGGGTCGTGTATCTTGAAAACGGAGCGATGAGACAGCGGTCTCGTGCGTTGAATAGTCAGGCCTGACTTCAAGCGATTGGCGCGCCGGTTCTTGCGCTGGCGAAAGAAGCGTTGCTAAATGCACTGCTTCCGAGAGATCCCATCGTCATCAAGAAATGAGGCGGTTATGCCGGCGCCGCGCGTCTCGCTTAAAGCCGCCTTTCAGCGGGTCGCGAACGCTTTCCGCATCCAATCGCGTCTTGAGGAGCTGGGAGACAAATTATTAGCCGCCCTCGAAAAGAAGGACGTCCCACCTCCTTATCGAAACTGCCCAAATTGCGGTGCGCATGATTTACGCCTTCAAGACCGTCACCGCTACAAACCAAACTTTTTTAGCGACCAGCGTTACGTTCATGAAAAATGGCGCTGTTTTAGTTGCGAACACTTCGAGCAGAACCACATGCCCGAACCCGGCATCTAGGAACAACGCACCGTCAGCTGGTTAACTCGGAACAGGCCATGTCGCAGAGCGCCGCGCCAAGTTCTCTGCCTGTGCGGCGTGGGTGCGCGCGTATCGGATGGCCATCGCGTTAATTTTCGCTGATCAGGAGTTCCAGCATTGCATCGCAGGCGGCTTTGGCCTCGTCGAACGTTTTAAATGGTGAGCCGGTGATCTTGATTGCACCACGGCCTCGATAGGCCAGACGCCATGAGGCCACATAGCCGGGTTTTCCATGAAAGCCGGGACCGGCAACACTTTCGAAACTGATCACGAAAGAATAGCCGTCGCTGGTTGCGCTCCATATTTCTATCTTCTCGACGACATGGTGAAATTCAAGGGGCATAGCCAGTCGTTCACCTGCGGCTGGACGGCAGCCGCTCGCGGGGAGCGGGGTGTGGAGCGGCTGCCGGGTGACGACATGTCCGAAGAGATCGTGCCGCACCGATCGCAATTCAATCCGGCAAATCTCGCTAAAGGGCTTGATCCAGATCAAGCCGCGAGCGCTCGATCGCGTTGCGGACGAATGGCAGAAGCGCTTGGCGCGCCTTCTGCAAGGCGCGAGCGTGGTCAAACCGCCCGGACGACTTTGCACAACGAATGCCACCTGCTGTCCTGCGTCAACAGCAGGTCACGGCGCGAATAACAGCAGCGGTAGGAGGGTCAGCGCGGTCAACAGCGCGGAAAGCAAAAGAGAGAGCACGCCCAGCTTGAATTCGTAAAACATGTCAGCCTCCCTTACTGTTACTCTGGTAGAGGCGATTTCAGTATCGGGAGAATACAACCTTAAAGCAAGTTACTTTTCGGTTGAAATTGCGGGGTGTCGCAGTGCGGATCGGTTATGTGGCGCTCGCATTGGTGTGGTGTCCAGACCCTGCCTCCATCGTGCCAGCTCCGCTCAATCGGAGAAAGACTCGATGCTGGCCGCCAAATCAATCATCGGCTGCTGGTTGTTCGTTATGAAGCCCGTACTCGGTCGATCAAGGTCCATAATAAGAAATATGACCGCCGATACGAGTAGCACTATGACATAGACCGGCGAGCGAGTGCGTTCCACGTCGCGCGCGCTTCCATAACTCGCGAAAGCGCCGGCAACCGCGACGATGCCGAAAAGCGCAACGAGCACGCTGTCGGGGATCCGATTGCGAAGTGCGGAGAGCCGTTTTCCCTGATCGTCGATCATTTCGTTAAGCGACTGTATGAAAAGGCCCGTGGGTACAGGTCCCTTGTCTATGGATGCCATGGCCTTTGCCTGCTGCCAAAGTGCTTCCTGAAGCGCATTCGAGCGAACAATGGCAGGCGTGCGCTCGGCCAGCGATGTGCCACCTTTGACGATTTCAAGACGTATCTGCACGTACTCCCGCAACAGTTTCAGCGTCTCGGCTCGTTGGGGTTGGGGTAACAGTCGCGCGCGCAGCGCGGTCGTGCCGATCGCGTTGGCCTCATTCAACACTGCATCGCGGCGAGCCTCAAAGCGCGTCAGGGCCATTGAGAAAGTAAAGGCGAGCATGAGTGCCAACAGCCCGAGCGTGGCACTTTCCAACGTGGAAAAGTTGCTGCCGGCTCGCCCCTTGGTGCGTATCCCAAGTTGCCAGCCAATTTCACTCATTGCCAAAATTGAAGCGAGACCGCTGAAAAAGATCACCGCAAGCGGATAGCTGGACAAATCAAACATGAGACCACTGTCCCGGAAGGTGATCTACAGCGGTGTTGCTCAGAGCGAACGCGGCTTCGGGTATGTCTCACGCATGAGCGGCGCGATTGCCAGCGCCACCACACTTGCGATCATCAATGGCAGGGCGGCGCCGACGATAGGTCCGCTGCACCTGAGACCGTTGACATGGATCAAGCCGATACCCTCAAAAGGTCGGATCGAACCGGGTCCCGCCGGGCAAATCGCTCCTGAGCTCCCGCGCCACGACCGACGCCGGTGACAGCGCCAATCCGCCACAGCCACTGGTCCGAAGAAACTAAGTTGCGGAACGAGCTCCGCTCGGGCCGAATTGAGCGAAGACGCTTCTTATACGCGCCTGCGGAGTTAGCTCGCTTACGGGCTTTGGCTCCAACGACAGAGAGTCTTCATCGGCCTTCGACGCACGACCCGCAATCAACTCCTTTGCGAGAAAGCGCTCAGCCGGGATTGTCACGCCGCCCAACCAGGTCGTGGGAACGCTCATCGATTGAAGTTCATCCGAGCCCAAATATGCATGGCTAACAAATAGCAAAGCCGCCAGTGTCGGCACCGCAACGGCCGTCTCTTTCCAAATGGACATCGTATTCATGCCTCCATCACCGACCGTATGATGAGGGGCCGATATAAACACTGCCCTGCGCGACCAACGCGAAATGTCGCAGCGGTTACTCGCCGGTTAGCCGTTAAGGGAAATTTTTGATGATCGGCGGCATCAGCTACCGTCTTTACCCTACTGCGGAATCCCGGAAACGGCGTAGTTGCGGAATTTGGCGTACTTCTCGCCCACCTTCCTGAGCTCTTTGTACTCAGGGGAGTTTAGCCATGTTTGTATTTGCTGGATGTCGTCGAACACGAATATGGCCACCCGGGATTTAGGCGGTTCGCCCACAAATGTTGTCGCATCTCCCGCCGCCAGATAGCGGCCCCCATTGGCTTTGATCATATCGCGAGCCCGCGCGGCATATTCCTTAAGATAGCTCTGCACGTCACTGATTTCGTTCTCAACGACGAAATAGACAGGCAGCTTGGCTTGCGCGTGAAGGCCTTGAAGTGCAAGCGCACCAACCGCGACGCCTGCGAGCATCGATAATGCCACCGTGTAACGGGTTTTCATGATTCGCTCCCTGCGAGGCGATCATACGCCCGCAAGGAACATCGTAGTTTAGGACACGCCGCTGTTCTACCGAGAACCAAAAGGGACCACCGCTAAAATCGACGGGATGGAAAGGGGCCAGCACCCAATCCGGGTAACGGTTGACGCGCAGCAATTGCTGTTCAGTTGACACGAACTTCTCGATCTCGACTGATTTGCCCGTCGTGTTAATTCGCCGCAGATCGCGCGATTGATCGTTTCCGCAAATCACCGGCAGAATCCATCCCGTCTCGCCCGAGAGAGGGACGTTGGCCATCGTCACGAACGTTGGGCGGGATGCGATGGACGCGAATGGTGCGTGAGACGAATGCGCCAAACGCGGACGGCAAAGTCGTGTGGTCCTGATGCCTCGACGCTGGCATCACACTTGTGGAAACGCTTTCGCAAGTAACGGTGACATAACGCCCGATCGCCGGGGAGAGCACGAAGGAAACCGTTAAAACCATTGCGCAGGGAAGGCCGGAAGTGATCCGGTGAACCTGTGGTGACTAACTTGCGTGTTTTCCATTTTTACACGCAAGGCTGCGGGCTCATCAGATGCCCGGCTTTCCCTGCGCCCTCGATTTAAGAGTGGCTCATCCTTGTGCAGAACTCGGGCGCATTGTGTCGCGAGAGCCGCGGATTCGTGGCCCTCATCGGGCGTATCCGTTGTTAACCATTGTTGATGGAGAGGAACCTGTTCGGGTCTCGTCGATGTCGCCTCACTGTCGCAAGCGGCTGTTATCGCAAGTCATAATCAGCAACGTTTCGATTCGGGCGGGGTACCGGATGGAAGCAGTCATGGAAGTGTCATCGGAATCTGGTAGGCGCGCGCATGGGAAGTGACACGATGAGTGAAGACCAGCCGGAGCGGCGTTTTCGCACCCTGTTTATTTCCGACGTGCATCTCGGAGCGCGCGGTTCGCAGGCAGATAAGCTCCTGGATTTCTTGCGTGTCCACGACGCCGACACGATCTATCTCGTCGGCGATATCGTCGACGGCTGGGCGCTGAAGTCGAGCTGGCACTGGCCGCAATCGCATAACGACTTCGTGCAGAAGATGCTGCGCAAGGTGCGCAAGGGCGCCAGGGTCGTCTACATCCCCGGCAATCACGACGAGTTCCTGCGCAATTATTACGGCACGCATTTCGGCGGCATTGAGGTGCTGGAAAACACCGTCCATACCGGCATCGACGGCCGCCGCTATCTCGTCATCCATGGCGATATCTTCGACCTCGTGGTGCAGAACGCGCGCTGGCTCGCCCATCTCGGCGACAAGGCTTACGACTTTGCGATCCAGATGAACCGCCTGGTCAACTTCTTCCGACGTGCGTTCGGCGTGCCCTATTGGTCGCTGTCGCAATGGGCGAAGCAGAAGGTCAAGAATGCGGTGAACTATATCGGCGCATTCGAGACCGCGCTCGCCGCCGAAGCGCGTCGTCACGGCGCCGACGGCGTGATCTGCGGTCACATCCACTATGCCGTCATCCGCGACAATTATCATGGCATTCGCTACATGAATTGCGGCGACTGGGTCGAAAGCTGCACTGCGCTGGTCGAGCACGATGACGGCCGTTTCGAGATCATCACCTGGACCGATCCGATGCGCCGGATCGCGCCTGTTCCTTCGGTCGCGGCCCGCGCCGCGGCGTGATGAGAATCCTCGTCGCGACCGACGCATGGCACCCGCAAGTCAACGGTGTCGTGCGGACGCTGGCGATGACGGCGGAAGCGGCGAGGGCACTCGGCGCCGAGACCACGTTTCTCACCCCGCAATCGTTTCGCACCTTTGCGATGCCGAGCTATCCGGGCCTGCGGCTCGCGTTGCCCTGGGCTGCGAAAGTCGCCCGCCTGATCGAGGACGCGCGTCCCGACAGCATTCACATCGCGACCGAAGGTCCGATCGGGCTCGCAGTGCGCCGCTACTGCCGAAAACATAAATTGCCGTTCACGACCAGTTTCCATACCCGCTTTCCCGACTATGTCTCGGCGCGGCTGCCGGTTCGCGAGTCCTGGATCTGGGCTGTGCTGCGGCGGTTTCACAGCAGTAGCGAGGCCGTGATGGCGGCAACGCCGGCGCTGGCGAGCGAGTTGCGCAGCCGCGGCTTTCGCAATGTGGTGCTGTGGCCGCGCGGCGTCGATACCACGCTGTTTCATCCGCGCGACGCCGATCTCGGCCTGCCGCGCCCGGTGTTTCTCTGTGTCGGCCGCGTCGCGGTTGAGAAGAATCTCGAAGCGTTTCTCGATCTGGACTTGCCGGGCACCAAGGTCATCGTCGGCGACGGACCGGCGAGGGCGGCTCTGAAGCGAAACTATCCGCAAGCGGTGTTCCTCGGGGCGCAGCAGGGCGAGGAATTGGCCAGGAGCTATGCCGCCGCTGACGTTTTCGTGTTTCCGAGCAAAACCGACACGTTCGGCCTCGTGCTGCTGGAAGCACTCGCGAGCGGCACGCCGGTGGCCGCGTTCCCGGTGTCCGGTCCGCGCGACGTGATCGGCCAAGCGCCGGTCGGTGTCTTGAGCGACGATCTCCAGGAGGCTTGTCTCGAAGCGCTGCGGATTTTCCGAGAAGACTGCCTTGAATTCGCCGCCCGCTACACTTGGGAGGCGTCGGCCCGCGCCTTTATCGAGAACATGGCCGATTTCAGCCGTTTCGGATCGCGATCCGCCGCCACGGGGGGCATTTCGGAACAGCCGCGCTTCGTCGCATAGGGGAACAGTTGCATAGGGAAACACGACGGTGTGCCTTGCCGTTTCCGCGCCAGAGGCGTTAAAACTGCGCCCATGAACGAGCCCCTTTCTCATCTGCCCGTGAGTTCCGCCGATATCGACGCCGCGGCCAAAGCCATCGCGCAATATGCGGTCCGAACGCCGTTATTGTCGCCGCCGGTGCTTTGCGAGCGCGTCGGCGCCAAAGTGTTCCTGAAGCCGGAAATCCTGCAACGAACCGGCTCGTTCAAATTCCGCGGCGCTTTCAACAAGCTGTCGTCGATACCGCAAGACGCGCGCAAGGGCGGTGTGGTGGCGTTTTCGTCCGGCAACCATGCGCAAGGGGTCGCGGCGGCGGCCAAAATCCTCAACATGCCCGCCACCATCGTGATGCCGGCGGATTCACCGCTGTTGAAGCGCGAGCGCACCAAATCCTACGGCGCCGAGGTCGTGCTTTACGATCGCGACCGCGAAGACCGCGAGGCGATCGCCCGCGATATCGCAGGCCCGCGCGGCGCGACGCTGGTGCCGCCTTATGACGATCCGAAGGTGATCGCGGGGCAGGGCACCGTGGGCCGGGAAATCTGCGAGGATCTCACCGCGCTCGGCATCGCGCCCGATATCGTGGTGGCGCCGGTTTCCGGCGGCGGCCTGATTGCGGGCGTTGCGACCGCGGTGAAGGCGCGTTTCCCGCAAGCGCAGGTGATGTCGGCTGAGCCCGAATATTTCGACGATCACGCCCGTTCGCTGCGCGCCGGCAAGCGCGAGGCGCACAATGCCGAAGGCCGCAGCATCTGCGATGCGCTGATGGCCTCGATGCCCGGCGAGATCACCTTTGCCATCAACGGCAAGCTGCTCGCCCGGGGCGTCACCGCGACGGAGGCCGAGGTCGGCGCCGCCGTTGCCTTCGCCTTCCGCGAGCTCAAGCTTGTGGTCGAGCCGGGCGGGGCGGTCGGCCTTGCCGCTCTGCTCGCCGGTCACATCGACGCCAAGGGCAAGACGGTCGTGATCGTTCTGTCCGGCGGCAATGTGGATTCGGACCTCTACGCGCGCCTGATTGGCTGAAAACCTCCAAAAGCCTGGTCGATCTGCTATGGTCCCCGCGGCCCAGATTGAGAGGCTCAGAAAAAAATCGGGAGGTACGCCCATGCACCGGCTGCTCGTTCTCTACAACGAACCCAAAGACCCCGCCCATTTCAAGAAGTACTACGTCGAGACGCACGCGCCACTGGCGAGTAAAATGCCCGGCGTCAAGAGCGCCCACTATTCGTTCGACGTGAAGGCGCTCGGTCCCGGCAACGCGCCGTATTTCTGCATCTTCGAAGCCGATTTCGAGAGTGAGGCGGCGTTGATGAATGCTTTCGGCTCGAAGGAAGGTCAGGCGGTTGCGGGTGACGTGCCCAAT
>DATHPL010000184.1:0-10402 GCA_035483915.1 Bradyrhizobium sp. | reverse complement strand
AGCGTATGCGCGCGGAGCGCCTGGTTGACGTGGTGAACGACCGAGACGTTCTCGACGTCGTAAAGTGACTCACCCTTCAGCTGCCCGGCGTCTCGCAACAGCGTTTCCAGTTTCTCCATGCCGCCTTCGGTGAGCGTCACCGTGCGCTGCTTCTCGTCGACGTCGTAATCCGCCTTGTCGAGCTTGGGGAAGAAGGTATCGATGGTGTTGTAGAAATCCGAGCGGTCGTCGAGCGGGCCGGAAATGATCAGCGGCGTGCGCGCCTCGTCGATCAGGATCGAGTCGACTTCGTCGACGATACCGTAGAAATGCCCGCGCTGGACCATGTCCTCGAGCCGGTATTTCATGTTGTCGCGCAGATAGTCGAAGCCGTATTCGTTGTTGGTGCCGTAGGTGATGTCGCAGGCGTAGGCTTCCTTGCGCTCGGCGTCATCAAGCCCGTGCACGATGACACCCGTGGTCAGGCCGAGGAAGCTGTAGATTTGCCCCATCCAGGAGGAGTCGCGGCGGGCGAGATAGTCGTTGACGGTGACGACATGGACGCCCTTGCCGGCAAGCGCGTTGAGATAGACCGCAAGCGTCGCCACCAGCGTCTTGCCTTCGCCGGTTTTCATTTCGGCGATATCGCCTTCGTGCAGCACCATGCCGCCGATCAGCTGCACGTCGAAATGCCGCTGGCCGAGGGTGCGCTTGGCGGCCTCCCGCACTGTGGCGAAGGCCGGAACCAGGATGTCGTCGAGGGTCTTGCCTTCTGCGAGCTGCTGGCGAAATTCCGCCGTGCGCGCCTTCAGCGCTTCGTCCGAAAGCGCGGCCAACTCGGGCTCGATCGCGTTGATGGCATCGACACGGCCCTGGTATCCCTTGACCCGGCGGTCATTTGAGGAACCGAAAAACTTGCGGGCGAGCGCGCCAATCATGACAACTTCCTGTTCTTCGGCAGAGCTGCCGTGAGGTGGTCCGCGGGTTGCCAATCAACTCATCGTGACGCGCCGGAGCCGGCCATGACCGGAGATTGTCCGTCGAATGAATGGGAGTTCAGCAATCCCGGGTTCAACGGCCAAAACGCGACAAAATTGGCGCGGTCGCCATTGACTCAGGTCCGGGAGAGATATGGCTGGCCCAAAGGCTTGTCAACGTCGCCCGACCGAGGCGGATTTGACATTCGCCGCGCAACTGGCGGCCCTTTATTTCGGGGTCGTCAGAGCCTGTCCCGGCGGGCAGAATTGGCGTTAACCCCTGAGCCTGTCTTGAGCCTGCCTCCAGCCCGCCTTGGGACCTCCCTTGAGATTTATAAGCCGTGTTTTGGGGCGCCTGGCCGACCGGCCGGTGGCGCCTGCGAGCGAGGCCCGCCTTTCCGGGATTTCATCATTTTGACAGACTTTTCGCGTTGCCAAGGCGGTGTGATTGGGCGAGTGTCGCGCCGCTTTTTCAACGGCCCTGCCGCAACAGCCATATGGCTTTCGAGATAAGGATTTTCCATGACTGCTTCGTCATCAGACGCCAAACGTGGTGTTCCCGCCCGCTTTGCCGTCGCCACCGGCGCACTCGCGATCGCCCTGTTCGCGAGCCTGCCCCTGCGTGCTGAAGACAATCCGGTGCTTGCCAAGGTGAACGGTGCTGAAATCCGCCAGAGCGACGTCGCGCTCGCCGAGGAAGAACTCGGACCGAGCCTCGCGCAGATGGATCCCGCGACCAAAAAGGAAAATGTGCTGGCGTTCCTGATCGATATGAAGATCGTCGCCAAGGCCGCGGAAGACAAGAAGATCGAGGATCGCCCCGACTTCAAGGCCCGGCTCGCTTTCACCCGCAACCGGCTGCTGATGGACAATCTCCTGGCGGCGGAAGGCAAGGCTGCGACCACCGACGAAGCCATGAAGAAGGTTTATGACGAGGCCGCTAAGCAGATCGAGGGCGAGCAGGAAGTGCACGCACGGCACATCCTGGTCGAAACCGAAGACGAGGCCAAGGCGATCGAAGCCGAACTGAAGAAAGGCGCCGATTTCGCCGAGCTCGCCAAGAAGAAGTCGAAGGATCCAGGCGCTGCCGATGGCGGCGACCTCGGCTTCTTCACCAAGGATCAGATGGTGCCGGAATTCTCCACGGTCGCTTTCGCGCTCGAACCCGGCAAGATTTCCGACCCGGTGAAATCGCAATTCGGCTGGCACGTCATCAAGGTCGAGGAAAAGCGTAACCGCAAGGCGCCCGACTTCGACCAGGTCAAAGCCCAGATCGAGACCTATGTGACGCGCAAGGCGCAGGCCGAATATGTCGCCAAGCTGCGCGAAAGCGCGAAGGTCGAACGCTTGGATCAGGCTTCCAATGAACCGGCAAAGCCTGAAGCCAAGCCCGCCGATCCCAAGATGGCGCCGGCGAAGAAGTAAATCGACTTCACGGCGAAATTTCAGTATTTGACGTCATGCCCGGCCTCGTGCCGGGCATCCACGTCTTAAGACCTTATTCACGGCGCTGAAGACGTGAACGGCCGGAACAAATCCGGCCACGACGATCCAACTTCCGTTTCAGGATAAGGCGTCCCATGTCCTCGACCGTCTCCCCGCTCGCCCCGACCGACGTTCCCGAAATGCCCGTTATTTCGGGCGTGACGCTCGCCACTGCCGCTGCCGGCATCCGCTACAAGGGCCGCACCGACGTGCTGCTTGCGGTCCTGGACAAGGGAACGACGGTCGCAGGTGTCCTCACCCGCTCGAAATGCCCGTCGGCACCGGTCGAATGGTGCCGCGCCAAACTCGGCCGGGGGCAGGCCCGCGCGCTCGTGGTCAACTCCGGCAACGCCAATGCCTTCACCGGCAAGACCGGCCGTCAGTCGACTTCGCTGACCGCCTCGATCGCCGCTAAAGCGGTCGGTTGCCAGGCGAGCGAAATCTTTCTGGCATCCACCGGCGTGATCGGCGAACCGCTCGACGCCACGAAGTTCGACGGCGTGCTGGGCGACCTCGCCACGCAGACGACGCCGGACGCGTGGATGGATGCCGCGCGTGCAATCATGACCACCGATACTTTTCCGAAGGTCGCGACCGCGACCGTCAAACTCGGCAAGGCCAAGGTGACGATCAACGGCATGGCCAAGGGCGCCGGCATGATCGCGCCCGACATGGCGACCATGCTGTCCTTCATCTTTACCGATGCGCCGATCACGGCTGCGGCGCTGCAATCGCTTCTCAAGGCGGGCGTCGAGGACAGCTTCAACGCCGTCACCATCGACGGCGACACCTCGACATCAGATACGCTGCTCGCCTTTGCAACTGGTGCTGCCGCAAGCCATGGCGCGCCGAAGATCAGCCGCGCCAGCGACCCGCGCCTGAAGGCCTTCACAAAAGCCTTTCACGCCGTGCTGGCCGACCTGGCCGAGCAGGTGGCGCGCGACGGCGAAGGCGCCCGCAAGCTGGTCGAGATCATCGTCGAGGGGGCGACGTCGAAAGCTTCGGCACGGAAGATCGCGATGTCGATCGCCAATTCACCGCTGGTGAAAACCGCGATCGCCGGCGAGGACGCCAATTGGGGCCGCGTGGTGATGGCGGTCGGCAAGGCCGGCCAGCCGGCCGACCGCGACAAGCTTTCGATCTCGTTCAACGGCATCCGCGTCGCCAAAAGCGGCGCGCGCGATCCCTCTTATGACGAGGCGGAAGTATCAAACGCGATGAAGCAGCCGAAGATCCAGATCAAGGTCGCGCTCGGCCTCGGCAAGGGCCGCGACCGCGTTTTGACCTGCGATCTCACCAAGGAATATGTCGCCATCAACGGCGACTACCGGTCGTGACGCACCTCTCTCCTTCCCGCTCTTCGCTGGGAGCGTAGAGGGTAAACCAATCGTCTATGCGTGCCTGCGCGATGCGCTTCTGAAAGGGCGCCCGGTAAGAGATCTGCAGGCCTGTCGTCTGCGCAAATCTCTTCCCACGAACAAATTGCCTGGATTTGCTGGCCGCATTTAGGGTCGGTTAACGATCCGACTTGATCGCAGCTGTCGATTTTCGACCGCCTCACGTTCCCGCGATCGGCGTAAGCATTGCTTAACGGCCAACCTTCAAGGTTCCGCTCTGCCGAGAGATCGGCGGAGGCTATTCGATCGCCTTCACCGTCCTCGACCCTTGAAATGCCGGAGAATTGCTTCTGCCGGGACCCACGGCGATTAGGATGAAGATTATGCTTCGTGCTTGGTTGTATCGCTTCGCCAGAGATCGCAAGGCGAATGTCGCCGTGATCACTGCGCTCACGATGGTTCCCATCATCTTTCTGCTGGGCATGACGCTGGATTTCAGCCAAGCACTGCGCAAGAAGGAGCAATTGGACGCGGCCGCCGACGCCGCCGCCATTGCGGCCGTCAGGCCCGCCATGCTGATGCAATCCGATACGGTGGCCCAGGCCACCGCGAACGCGATCTTCATGTCAGTGGCAAACAGCATTCCCGGCTTGGTCTCGACGCCGACGCCCACAATCACCGTCACTGATGTGGGACTTGGGCGCACCGTCTCGGTTTCGTATAATGCCGCATCCCTCAATAATTTCCCCAAAGTGCTCGCGAACAGCACGTCCTGGCCGCTTAATGGCTCGGCGACAGCCCAGGCGGCGGCCGCGCCCAATATGAATTGGTATCTGCTGATGGACGACTCGCCGTCGATGGGGATCGGCGCGACCAATAGCGACATCTCCAAACTTATCACGGCCACGAAAAATCAACCATCGTCGTCAGCAAATTGCGGCTTTGCCTGCCATGAAACGCATCCCAATTCCGACAGCGGTGCGAACTCTTCAACCAAGGACAACCTTACGATCGCACGCTCCAACAATGTCACCTTGCGTATCGATCTGGTGGCGAATGCGCTGAACCAGTTGCTCGTCAGCTGGGCGAACTGCCCGCAGTCAGGCATATCAGGCGGCGTCATGCAGTGCATGTCGGCTTTGAACAACACCACCTATAAGGCGGCCCTCTATACGTTCGACGTTGGCCTGAACACAATGCAAACGCTAACCACCCCGACGACCGCAGGAACCAAGATTGGCAATATTGCGCTGATGCCGGTGGACCACCAGAACTGCGTCGTTTTGGGATCCTGCACCACCGACTACGGCACGGATATCGCTGGCGCGCTCAACAGCCTCAACGCCATCATGCCCGCCCCCGGCCTTGGCAGCAATGCGGTTGGAGATACGCCGCAGGAGGTGGTATTCCTCGTCACCGATGGCGTCGAGGACAAGATCGTCTCCGGCGCTTCAGCTTGCCCAAACGCAAGCCTCGCCCCGAGCAAGCGCTGCCAGCAGCCGCTCGACACGACGGCGTGCACGGCACTCAAGAGCCGGGGCATCAAGATCGCGATCCTCTACACCGAGTATCTGCAACTTATCGCCAATGCCACCACCGGCATCCAGACAACGGACAGTTGGTACATGAGCTGGGTGGACCCGTACGATGAGCCCGCTCCCTCAACCGGCACGATCGCGCAAAATCTGCAGGCGTGCGCCTCGCCCGGCTTCTTCTCCGACGTGACAAGCGGCGGTGATATTACGGGGGCGCTGACGCAACTGTTCATCAAGGTCGCCTCGAGCACCGCCAGCCTCTCGCAGTAAGAAAAACGCCATGGCCCAAGTGGAAACCACAGCAGGAACGAGACGTCGCAACCGTTTCGGCGCCTTCATCGGCGACAGCAAGGGCGCGACGGCGGTCGAATTTGCGCTGATTGCCGTGCCGTTTCTCGCCCTGCTCGCCGGTCTCATCCAGACGTTTCTGCTTCTCTTTGCACAGTCGGTGCTCGAAAATACCGTCCGGGCATCGGCCCGCCAAATTCTGACCGGGCAGACGCAAACCGCGGATGCGAGCCTGACCCCAGCCGCAGCCATGGCGGCATTTCACCAGACCGTCTGCAATAACGCCAACGTCCTTTTCAGCTGCACTGGCTTGATGGTCGACGTGCAGGTCGCCAACAACTGGTCCTCAGCCAATACCGGCATGCCGACGTTGACCTACAAGAGCGACGGGAGTGTCGGCAATACCTGGCAATTCAACCCCGGAAATGCGGGCGATATCGTTGTTGTCCGCGTGATGTATCTCTGGCCGGTTTTCTTCGGGCCCCTCGCTTACAACTGGGGGAACCAAGCCAACGGCAGCCGGGAGATCATGGCATCCGCCGCGTTCCAGAACGAGCCGGCCGTTCCCTAGAGGTATCAACCTATGACCAGCCTGTTATTTCGCGTACGGAAATTTTCGACCGCCGCCGATGGCGTGGCAGCGACAGAGTTCGCCATCGTGGTGCCGTTCATGTTGTTGCTGTTGGTCGGCGGCGTCGAACTCGGGGACGGAATGGCGATCAACGTCAAGGTCAGCGCGACCGCACACTCCGTCGCCGACATGGTTACGCAGAACACGTCGCTCAGTACGGCTTCGATGCAGAACATTCTGACCGGTGCGACGGCCATCATTGCACCGTATCCCGTCAACAGTAACCAACTCACGGTTACGGTGTCCGAAGTCTCCAGCGACGCCAATGGCAACCTGACCCTTCAATGGAGTCAATCATACAACGGATCGAGCTTCGGGGCGGGAAGGTCGAGCCTTGGCAGTTCGACAAACCCGCCCTACGGAGCCTTGACAAGGCCCGCATCGCTCAACGGAACAGTGGGCAGTGCGAGCGACGTCAACAATCAAAACGACCAGGTTTCGTTCATTGTGAGTGAAGTCAGTTACGCCTACACGCCCAATCTCGGTTATACGATCACCGGGACCGTCAATCTTGCGGACAGCTATTGGCTGTTTCCGCGCTGTTCGACCGACAGCCCCGCGAATTCGAGCGGTCCGGCGTACTACGACGTCAAATACACCGCCTCAACAGCGACGTGCACCTGTACCCAGCATTTGCAGCAAAAGACCTGTTAGCTCAACGCGCGGCGGCGACGGCGTAACCACCCCTTCCTGGCGAGGGCTGAGGACCGGCGCGACTGCATCCTGGCCGATCTGATTTTCAGCCGGGCAAAGCGTCACTTGCTCGGGCAATCGCCTTTTCGACTTTTCAAGTTTGTGCTCTAGTTTGGCGGCCGGTCCAAGCATGGCCTATCGCCATGATGGACGCCGGGCCGCAGCGTGAATCTCTCTCTCCCACCATGCCGATTGAGATTGTTTGAGGCAGCGCAAAACATGGCTGGAACGAAACTGACCCTGGTCGTCGCCTGCGCACTGGTCGACGCCGACGGGCGCGTACTGATCGCGCAGCGGCCGGAAGGCAAAACGCTCGCAGGCTTGTGGGAATTTCCAGGCGGCAAGCTCGAACCCGGCGAGCGGCCGGAGTCGACCTTGATCCGCGAACTTCACGAGGAAATCGGCATCACCGTGAAAGAAGCGTGTCTCGCACCGCTGACCTTTGCGAGCTACGCCTATGATGATTTTCACTTGTTGATGCCACTTTACATTTGCCGGCGCTGGGAAGGCGATGTGATCGCGCGCGAGGGTCAGAACCTCGCCTGGGTTCGCGCCAACAAGTTACGCGACTATAAAATGCCGCCAGCCGATATTCCGCTGATCCCACATCTGATCGACCTGTTGATGTGAGGCTGCCGCAAACTCAGTCGTCATGCCCGGGCTTGACCCGGGCATCCCTCAAAAGCGTCAAAGCGTTTTCGCAAAATGATGGATCGCCGGGTCAAGCCCGGCGATGGCAATCAGTAATCAAGTCTTCGTCGCTGTTTTCACTGCCTGCTCTAGCCCCACTTTTGCCGAGCCCGGTTTAAGCGGCTTTTGCTGACTTTCATGCGGCGCCCAACCCGACAACCAGATGATATCGAAGGTCGCGCGAATGCGGCCGTCAGGGTCGGCGAAGCGTTCGCTGTAGATTTCCGCCATTCGCAACATCGTGGCGCGACGGGTCGGCATCCGCCGCCGTTCCACGAGGATATTGGTCGCGCCCATCCGCCGTAAATCATGCATCAGGCTGAACACGCTGTCGTAACGCACAACAACGCGGTCGACATCGGTGACCGGAAGCGCGAGACCCGCCCGCTGCAACAACGCGCCGATGTCGCGTAGATCGGCAAACGGAGCCACGCGCGGCGATATCCCGCCTTCCAATTCGGCTTCCGCCGCCGCAAACGACTGGCGCAACTCGGTGAGTGTGTCGCCGCCAATCATGGCCGCCATCAATAATCCGTCGGGGCGCAACGCCCGGCGGATTTGCGCGAGCACGCCGGGCAAATCATTGACGAATTGAAAGGCGAGTGCGGAGATCACCAAATCCAATGCCTCTGCCTCAAGAGCAAGCGGCTCGGATTCTCGCACCGGCAGATCGACCCGCGCGTATCGATCGAAGCGCGCCTCAAGGGCGTGACCGACCTGGTCGCCCGGCGTTCCTATTTCCGCCGCGTTCCTGAAATCCCGCAATACGGCGTTGAGCCGCTCGGCCATGTCCTCGGTCACGCGATCCAGCAGGAAGGTCGCAGGCCCAAGCCTTTGCGCCCGGCCAAGGCGGGAACGCAACAGATAGCGGTCGAACAGAACGGGGGCCGTGGTCGGCTCGTAAACCATGCCGGTTGGTAAGCCCGCGATCCCGGGCTGACAAGACGTCCCTTTCTGGTGTAAATAGACTCTTAATAGATACTTTTCTGAATCCTTTTTAGAGGCTAGCGTTTTTGTATGGCCACAGAAAAAGCCGAAACCGACCGAGTTCCCATCACGTTGGCCCTTTCGACCATCACCTATCTCGAGAAGCTGGTCCGACAGGGTACCCACGGGACAAGCGTGCCGGGCGTTGCGAGGACCTTGATTGAGGAAGGTATTCGTCTCGCCATCAAGGACGGGCTGCTTTCGATCCGCGACAACGGCAAGACCCCGTGAGACGGCATTCGGGACGGATCGGCGACTGTGAGGCCATTGGGGGAGCCGGAGTGACGGCTCATACTTTGGGACTTTCAAATGCCGGACAACACCTGGACCATCGAGCGCGTCGAACTCCTTAAGAGCCATTTCGCAGCCGGGCTCTCCTGCCGTGAAATCGCCTGTGAAATCGGGGTGAGCCGCAACGCCGTGATCGGCAAGCTCTCCCGCCTCAGCCTGACCCGCGAAAAAACCTTTAAACCGCGAAGGGACGAGGCCGGGCGAAGCCGTTCGAAATCCGTGCCGAGGTTGCAGTACCGGATGCTGCGAAAACTGTTCAACGAGACGCCGCCTGCGGAAACCGATCAGACCATTCACAGCGAGCAGCACTGTTCGCTGCTGGAACTGAGCGAGGAAAAATGCCGGTGGCCGATCAGCCACCCCGGAGAAGAAGATTTCTGCTTTTGCGGCAACCGGCCCCTCGATGGCCTGCCCTATTGCGCCGGTCATAGTCGGCTCGCTTACCAGCCTGGCTCGCGCCAGCGCCGCGCAGGATGAGGTCGTTCAACCGCTAGATCGACGCCACGCCCCACCCGAGAAACACGCGGGTGGCCCGCCAGAACCAGATTTCGCCGTCATGGGCGGCCTGAAGACTGAAGATCCGCTTGTTCCAAAGCGGATCATGGGCGAAGCGAATATTCTCGATCTTGAATTCCTGCTGCCGTGCTCTCCATTCCGTCACCCAGGCGAGATGCGCCTCGTCGAGTTGCTGGCGAAGTTTGGAGACTTCGATCTGGTACGGATGCGGAAAAAGAATTTGGAGCATAGCGATCCGGCCTGATGGGTGATGCAGATCGTAACCCGATCCAACTGGCGGCGGATAGCCGCATCAGCAAGCTCGCCGCAGGCCTCGTCTCGCCATGTTGAGGGCTTTCTTGCCGCTTGAGCGTTGGCAGGCCCGGCGATAGCCTGCCACGCATGGACGCCGAACCCTCCTCACCCGGCTCCATCTCCTCCCATCTGCACAGTGCGCTGAGTGCGTGCCGGGGCGCGTGGTCTCATGCAGCCAAACTGGCGCTCGACATCGCGCTGCCGACATTGTGCGTTTCCTGCCGCGATCCGGTGGACGGCGAAGGCGTCTGCGCCAATTGCTGGGCCAAACTATCATTCATCGCGCCGCCGTTCTGCCCGCGGCTCGGCATTCCCTTCGTCTACGATCCCGGGCCCGACATGCTGTCGATGGAGGCGATCGCGAACCCGCCGGCCTATGCGCGGGCCCGCGCGGCCGTGCGCTACGACGACGTGGCGCGGACGCTGGTGCATGCCTTGAAATATCAGGACCGCACGGATTTGGCCCCGGCGATGGGCCGCTGGATGGCGCGGGCCGGACAGGAATTGCTTGATGACGCCGATGTGCTCGTTCCCGTTCCGCTGCACTGGCGACGCGGATGGAGCCGCCGCTACAATCAATCGGGCGCACTGGCGCGGATGATCGAGCGCGAAAGCGGCGTTAAGGTTGCCGCCGAAGCGCTGCGCCGAATCAGGCCGACCGAACAGCAGATCGGTCTTTCGCGGCCGCAACGGGCGAGC
>DATHPL010000183.1:0-36960 GCA_035483915.1 Bradyrhizobium sp. | reverse complement strand
GCCGACCTCGACGATTTTTCGATCAACGGAAAGGATCGCGCCCATCACGCCGAGATACACTGGGAAGAACACGCCGATCGCAATCAGCGCGATTTTTGACGTCTCGAAAATCCCCAGCCACAGGATGAACAGCGGCACCCAGGCGAGCGAGGGAATCGCGCGCAAGGCCTGAATGGTGGGATCGAGAAGTCGCCGTGCCAATGCCCAATAGCCGGAGATGGCGCCGAGAATCGTGCCCGCGATCACGCCGAAGCCAAACCCGGCCAGCACGCGCGTCAACGTGGCTGCGATATGGTGCAGCAGTTCACCGCTTTTCGCCAAATCGACCAGCTCGGCAAAGACCCGCGACGGTGGCGGTACCAGCCGCCCGCTGGCGAGACCAAACCGGACAATGATCTCCCAAGCGAGCGCCAGGCCAAGCGGTAGCAGCAAGCCGAGCAGCGGTCGCGCGAAATTGCGCCGGCGGCCGGAAGAGGCTTCGCCAGTCGGAATGTCGGGTTTTGTAGCTGCGACGGTATTCAGCGTCATGGCGGTTACCAAAACCGCGTCTGGCTGACGATTGCAAGGTGGTGTTATGCGACACGCTCCGCTGCACCCTCTCCCCTTGTGGGAGAGGGTGGTTTCGAGCGTGAGCGAGAAACCGGGTGAGGGGTTCTATCGATAAAGCGTGACCCCTCACCCGGCTCGAATTTCGCGGTGCTCATCCTCGCCACCCTCTCCACAAGGGGAGAGGGGAAGGAAAACAGTGCCTCAGTTCGTCGGCAGCGGAACGCCATCGTCGATGAGCTGATCCAGAGCCGCCTTGACGTCGACCTTGGCGTCGATCACGCCCGCCTGCTGTAGCGCAAGGCCGGCGGCGAGGATCGATTCGCGCTGCGGCGCGCCGATCCGGCTAAAGGACAAATCCGTGCGTTCCTTGAGCTGCCGGTCGGCGACCTCGTCCGGAAGCCGGGTGGCGGTCACAAGCGATTTCTTCAACTCGTCATAGTTGGCGAGCGAATATTTGCGGGTTTCCTCATAGGTCGCGAGCACCCGCTGCACGATCTGCGGATAGTCCTTCAAAAACTGTTCGCGCACGTTGAGAATGCCCCAGGTGTTGGCCTCCGGCTTTCGGAAGAACAGTTTTGCGCCATCCTCGATTTCCGCCTGCGCCATCATCGGATCGAGGCCGGCCCAGGCATCGACGTCGCCCCGGATCAGCGCGGTCTTGCCGTCGGCGTGCTGCAAGAGCACCGGCGTGATGTCCTTTTCGGTCAGGCCCGCATCGAGCAGGGCGCGGACCAGGAAGATGTGCGGGTCGGTGCCGCGCGTGACCGCGACACGCTTGCCCCTGAGATCGGCGACGGTCGCGATCTTGGAATCCTTGGTCGTCACCAGCGCCGTCCATTCGGGCCGCGAAAACACGTAGATCGATTTGATCGGGTTGCCGTTGATCCGGGCGACGAGCGCGGCGGAACCCGCGGTCGAGCCGAAATCGATTGAGCCGGCGTTGAGATACTCCAGCGCCTTGTTGGAACCCGCCGATTGCACCCAGACGATGCGGATGCCGTCCTTCGCGAATTCCTTCTCCAGCAGTCCCTTTTGCTTGAGGATCAGGGACACCGGATTATAGGTTGCCCAATCCACACGGATTTCTTTCAATGCCTCGGCGGCCGAGCTACCGGCGGGGGCCATCGCCAGGGCGGCGACGACAGCGGCAAAGGCACGCCGTGAAATTCTGGACATCGTCGCAATTCTCCGTGGCATGATTAGATCGAAAGAGATCGTGGCGCTGCGTCAAAGCGAGCCTGCCGCAACCCGGCGGCCGGATATCGCCCGATCACCTGATAAAGCCTATTCTCTTTCAATGAGTTAGGATAACGGTCAAGGGAAAGAAAAAACACATCTTCGATGTCACATCGGGAGAACGGCGTTATTCCAAATCGAGGCAATAGAGGATGGATTGGTTGTAGCGATCGGGATGGCTCGTGACAGGCCGCGCCGTGTCTATTATCGGAATAGTGGATGGATGACATCGTCAAAGAGGCGCGGCCCGGGGCTGATGAGCGTTTCGATTCCGCGCGGATCACCGTGGCGGTCGATGCGCTGGCGACTGAGCATGCTGGGCGCGAGGATGTTTTCCGCGCTGCGGTGGCGAAACTGCTGAAGGCCGAGATGGTCGAAGCGCGCGCGACCGCGCAGGCTGTGCTTCTGAAGGACCGGCACGGGCGGCGTTGCGCGGAACGGCTCTGTTTCGTTCAGGACGAGATCATCCGGATTCTGTTCGATGCCGCGACGCGTCATCTCTATCATTCGCCAATTCCTTCCGGCGCCGAGCGGATGGCGGTGGTGGCGACCGGCGGCTATGGCCGCGGCCTGATGGCGCCGGAATCCGACATCGATCTTCTTTTTATCCTGCCCTACAAGCAGACCGCCTGGGGCGAGCAGGTCGCCGAAGCCATTCTCTACTGCCTGTGGGACATGGGGCTGAAGGTCGGCCATGCGACGCGCTCGGTCGATGAATCGATCCGCCAGGCGCGCGGTGACATGACAATCCGCACCGCGATTCTCGAAACCCGTTTCCTTGCCGGGGACCAGCCGCTTTATGACGAGTTGGTTTCGCGTTTCGACAAGGAAGTGGTGCAGGGCAATGCCACCGAATTCGTGACCGCGAAACTCGCCGAGCGCGAGGAGCGGCATCGCCGCGCGGGACAGTCGCGCTACCTGGTCGAACCCAACGTCAAGGATGGCAAAGGCGGCCTTCGCGACCTGCATACGCTGTTCTGGATCGCGAAATATGTCTACCGCGTTCGCGAGACCGACGAATTGCTGGCTCGCGGCGTGTTCGACGCGCAGGAATACCGCACCTTCCGCCGCTGCGCCGATTTTCTGTGGTCGGTCCGCTGCAACCTGCATTTCTTTGCCGGCCGCCCGGAAGAACGCCTGTCATTCGACATGCAGCGCGAGATCGCGGTGCGGCTCGGCTACACTTCGCACCCCGGCATGCAGGACGTCGAGCGCTTCATGAAGCACTACTTCCTGATCGCAAAGGAAGTCGGCGACCTCACCGCGATCCTGTGCGCCAAGCTGGAAAACGAACAGGCCAAGCCCGTGCCCGTGCTCAGTCGCATGATGGCGCGGTTCCGGCCGAGCACCGTTCGGCGCAGGGTTCCCGAAAGCGATGACTTTATCGTCGACAACAACCGTATCAATCTCGCTGCGCCCGATGTCTTCAAGCATGATCCCGTCAACCTGATCCGGATCTTCCAGCTGGCGCAGAAGAACAATCTCGCCTTCCATCCGGACGCGATGCGCACCGTGACTCGCTCGCTGAAGCTGATCAACACCGATTTGCGCAACGATCCCGAGGCCAACCGGCTGTTCATGGAGATCCTGACTTCGAACGACGCCGAAATCGTGCTGCGTCGGATGAACGAAACCGGCGTGCTCGGTCATTTCATCCGCGCCTTCGGCAGGATCGTGTCGATGATGCAGTTCAACATGTACCACCATTATACGGTGGACGAGCACCTGATCCGGTGCATCGGCTTTTTGCAGGAGATCGAGCGCGGCGGCAGCGATGAATTCATCGTCGCCAGCGACTTGATGCGCAAGATTCGTCCCGAGCACCGCGCCGTGCTCTATATCGCAACCCTGCTGCACGATATCGCCAAGGGCCGCCCCGAAGACCACTCGATCGCCGGTGCCAAGGTCGCGCGCCGCCTGTGTCCGCGGCTCGGCTTCAGCGCGGCCGATACCGAGCTCGTCGCGTGGCTGATCGAGGAACATCTGGTGATGTCGACGGTCGCCCAATCGCGCGACCTGTCGGACCGCAAGACCATCGAGAATTTCGCCGCCGTGGTTCAGTCGGTCGAGCAGATGAAGCTTCTGACGATCCTGACCACGGCCGACATTCGCGGCGTCGGTCCCGGCGTGTGGAACGGCTGGAAGGCGCAGCTCCTGCGCACTTTATATTACGAGACCGAACCGGTATTGACCGGCGGTTTCTCGGAGGTCGATCGCGCGCGCCGCCTCGCAATGGCGCAAGGCGAATTCCGCGCGGCGTTCACCGAATGGCCGGAGCAGGAGCTCAACGCCTATGTCGCGCGGCACTATCCGGCATATTGGCTCAAGGTCGAGTTGCAACGCAAGATTCGCCATGCGCGGTTTTTGCGCGCCAGCGAACAGGCCGGCGACAAGCTGGCGGTCAATGTCGGCTTCGACGAGGGACGCGGCGTTACCGAACTCACCATCCTGGCGATGGACCATCCATGGCTGCTGTCGATCATCGCAGGCGCCTGTGCGTCGGCGGGCGCCAATATCGTGGACGCACAGATCTATACGACGACCGACGGGCGCGCGCTCGATACCATCGCGATCACCCGGGAGTATGACCGCGACGAAGACGAAGGGCGTCGCGCGACGCGGATCGGCGAGATGATCGAGGATGTGCTTGAAGGCAAGCTTCGGCTTCCGGAGGTGGTGGCGCGGCGCGCCGCCGGCCGTGGCAGCAAGGCGCGTCCGTTTGTTGTTGAGCCGGAAGTAACGGTCAACAACCAATGGTCGGACCGCTACACCGTGATCGAGGTTTCCGGCCTCGACCGGCCGGGTCTGCTATACGAACTGACGACGGCGATCTCGAAGCTCAATCTCAATATCGCCTCCGCCCATGTCGCGACCTTCGGCGAACGCGCCCGCGACGTGTTCTACGTCACCGATCTCCTGGGCGCGCAGATCTCGGCGCCGACGCGGCAGGCCGCAATCCGCAGTGCGCTGTTGCATTTGCTCGCCAGCGAAAAGGCGGCGGCTTAACGCGTTTTCGAGCGAAGTGGATACCGGTTCGCGTGAAGAAAACGCGCCAGGACAGCAGCGTAGCGCGTCGGTTCTGATTAAATCAGAACCCGCAATGCTCAAGGCGAAAGTCGGCGCTGCCGCGTTCCCTGACAGCTTGCCGCCTGCGTAAGGTTCAGGCCGTGACGAAGCGGCGAGCTGGATCGGGTTTGAGCGCCACGCCTTCGTGTTCCAGTAGCCATCGCTTGCGCGAAAGCCCGCCGCCATATTTGACGAGCGTGCCGTCGGCGCCGATCAGGCGGTGGCAGGGCAGCACCACGCTGATGGGGTTCGAACCGTTGGCGTGACCGACCGCGCGCATCGCGCGGGGCGTATCCAGCCTTGCGGCCATTGCGCCGTAGCTCATCGTGGTCCCCGCAGGAATCCCCGGCAAGGCGTGCCAGACCTTTTGCTGGAACGGCGTGCCGGCGACGCGCCATTCGATCGCGTTGAGACGGTCGAGATCGCCCTTGAAATAGGCCGAAAGCGCTTTGCGCATTTGGCCCGGCGCCTGTGCCTCCTGCAGAGCCACCGTGCCGTATTGCAAGCGCAGCAGCTCTCTCATGCGTGTTGCGTAGTCTTCCCAATCCAGCGCGCGTAGCACGCCGTCGCTATCCGTGACAAGCAGAGCCACGCCGATCGGCGTTTCCAGCCGGTCGAGCCGGAAGGTTATTTCAGATGGCTTCGCGCTCATGGGCTTTTCCGGTTGCACAAGCGGGTTTTCGGGCGCCGTCCTTTCGAACCGAATCCGCTTGCGCTGCCGCGATTAGCATCGAGGTCATCGGCCCGCCACCCGAATTCCGAACGCTGCGTTCAGTCCTGTTGCGGGATTTCGCCAAAGGTCTTGCCGGTGGCAAGCGGCTTCAGTCGGATCAGCCGCGAGTCTTTCACCGCCGCCTGACGGTGCTTGACCGCCTCGCGGTACACGGGATCGCGGATCATCTCGACAAAGGCGGCCACGCTTGGGTATTCCGCGATGAAACAGTGATCCCAGTGTTCTTCCTCGGGGCCGATCAGCATGATCTCAAAACGGCCCTGCCAGGCGACCTTGCCGCCAAGGCGCGTGAACACCGGACCGCTCTCGCGGCCATAGGCCGCGTAGGCTTCAGCGCCCGTGGCCGATCGCCCGTCCGGGTAGGCCGCGCGCTCGCGCAAGCGGACCAGATTGAGCATGTGAATGGGACCAGGACGGTCGCTCTCGCGAAAGCGTGCGAATGTTTCCTTGGTCGGATCGATGTAACCTGTCATCGTTGTTGCCTCGCTGCCGTCAATCACATTGTTCAGTCTAAATCTGGGGGAAGCCACGTGAACACGATTGCCAGTATCCTAGTGGCGCTCGTTGCAGCGCTACACGTTTATTTTCTCGCGCTTGAAATGTTTTTTTGGACCAGGCCGCTCGGCCTGAAAACCTTTCGAAATTCTCCGGAAAAAGCTGCCGATTCCGCCGTGCTCGCGGCCAATCAGGGACTCTATAACGGCTTCCTCGCCGCCGGGCTGATCTGGGGGCTGTTGCAGCCGAACGCCGCCTTCGCTTTCCAGATCAAGATGTTTTTCTTAGCTTGTGTGATCGTGGCCGGCCTCTATGGCGCTGCAACCGTCAGCCGGAAAATTTTGTTCGTTCAGGCGGCACCGGCCGTGCTTGCCCTATTCCTGTTATGGTTGGTCTAGGTCTTTGTGACAGGCCGCGCTGCCTTGCATTGCCACACCCGTTCATTCAGTATCGGCGTCAAGCGATGATTTCCGTGAGGCGGAAAAGCCATCGCAACAATCAAAATATCAGGTGAGGCAACGACATGAGGAACAGCTTCTTTCATATCGTCGCCGGCTCGGTGCTGGCGCTGACACTTGCGACGCCACAGGCTTACGCGCAAAAGAAATACGACCCCGGCGCGACCGATACCGAAATCAAGATCGGACAGACCTTGCCGTTCTCGGGACCGGCTTCCGCCTATGCCAGCATCGGCAAGACGCAAGCCGCCTACTTCAACATGATCAACGTGCAGGGCGGGGTGAACGGCCGCAAGATCAATCTGATCCAGTATGACGATTCCTATAGCCCGCCCAAGGCCGTCGAGCAGGTGCGCAAGCTGGTCGAGAGCGACGAAGTGCTGCTGATGTTCCAGATGATAGGCACACCCTCGAACGCGGCGGTACAGAAGTATCTGAATACCAAGAAGGTGCCGCAACTATTCGCCGCGACCGGCGCTTCCAGATTCACCGATCCGAAAAACTACCCATGGACGCTGGGCTTCAATCCCAGCTATTTCGTCGAGGGCCGCATCTACGGCCAATACATCCTCAAGCAATATCCGAACGCCAAGGTCGGTGTGCTCTATCAGAACGACGACCTCGGCCGCGACTATCTGAACGGCCTCAAGTCGGGCCTCGGCGACAAGGCCGCGACCATGATCGTGGCGGAAGCATCCTATGAAGTCTCCGACCCGACCGTGGATTCCCAGATCCTGAAACTGAAGTCCGCCGGCGTCGACGTGCTGTTCAGCGCATCGACCCCGAAATTTGCAGCGCAGGCGATCAAGAAGAATGCCGAGCTCGGCTGGAAGCCGGTGCACATTCTCGACATCAATGCCACCTCGGTTGGCGCGGTGATGCAGCCCGCTGGGCTGGAGGCCTCCAAGGGCGTGATCAGCGTCAACTACGGCAAGGACCCGCTCGATCCGACCTGGAAGGACGATCCGGGCATGAAAAAGTATTTCGACTTCATGGCGAAGTACTACCCGGAAGGCGACAAGAATTCGAACTTCAACGCCTATGGCTTCAGCACGGCGCAGTTGATGGTGCATGTCCTGAAGCAATGCGGCGACGATCTGACCCGCGAGAACGTCCTCAAGCAGGCGACCAACCTGAAGGATGTCCAACTCGACCTCGCGTTGCCCGGAATTGTCGGCAACACCACGCCGAACGACTACCGCGTCAACAAGCAGTTGCAGATGATGAAGTTCAACGGCGAGCGCTGGGAGATGTTCGGCCCGATCCTCGAGGACACGAGCCCGGCCGGTTAATGGCGGTTCGCCGGGTTGCCGCTCGCGTAGGCGACTTGGCGTAATCCTTTGCGAATTCTCTGCTGCCTTAGGGTTAAGCGGGTCTGAATCCATTGTGAGTCAGTCAGTTAGATGGCCCGGACGTGCGTGCGATTAACCATCGTTTAAGACGGCCTTAAACCGCTCCCGCTACCTTCCCATAGATCGGGTGTGTGGGCGTTTGGCGTATGGCGTGGGGACGAAAAAAGGGGGGGCGCAAGGAGCCGGTATTCGGCCTCGCTGCGGCGCTTTCCGATCTGCGCCTTAGCGCCGCCGACCGCATCCCGCGCGCCGAAGAAGAGAAGCCGAAGAAGCAGGCTTCCAAGCGCAGCGTGATCGACGACGACGAGGAGGACGAGGCTCGTCGCGAGCGCAAGCCATGCGCGAGCCGCAGCGACCGCAAGCGGCGGTCGAAGTCGCGCAAGAAACTTCCGATCGGTCGGCTATTTTATTGGGGCGCGGTGCTCGGCCTCTGGGGCGCGATTGCCGCGGTCGGTCTCGTCGTCTGGGTCGGCGCGCATTTGCCGGCGATCCAGTCGCTTGAAATCCCGAAGCGTCCGCCAACGATCCAGATCACCGGCGCGGATGGCAGCGTGCTCGCCATTCGCGGCGAAATGGCCGGCAGTAATGTCGCGCTGAAGGATCTGCCGCCTTATCTGCCGAAGGCGTTCATCGCCATCGAGGACCGGCGCTTCTATTCGCATTTCGGCATCGATCCCTGGGGCATTCTGCGCGCGGCGGTCGCCAACATCCTGCATCGCGGCGTGTCGCAAGGCGGCTCGACGCTCACCCAGCAGCTGGCCAAGAATCTTTTCCTGACCCAGGAGCGCACCTTTCAGCGCAAATTGCAGGAAGCGGAACTGGCGCTCTGGTTGGAGCGCAAGCATTCCAAGGCTGAGATTCTCGAGCTCTATCTGAACCGCGTCTATTTCGGCTCCGGCGCCTATGGCGTGGAGGCAGCAAGCCAGCGCTACTTCGGCAAGTCGGCCAAGAACGTCACCATCGCGGAGGCTGCGATGCTGGCGGGTCTCGTCAAGTCGCCATCGCGGCTGGCGCCCAACCGCAATCCGGAAGGCGCGGAAGCGCGCGCGCAAACCGTACTGACCGCGATGGCGGAAGCCAAATTCATTACCGAGGCACAGGCGCAGGCCTCGATCGGCCACCCCTCTTACAAAGTGAAGCCGGTCGGCGCCGGCACGATCAACTATGTGGCGGACTGGATCGGCGAAGTGCTCGACGATCTCGTCGGCCAGATCGACGAGAGCGTCGTGGTGGAAACCTCGATCGATCCGAAATTGCAAGGAGTCGCCGAGGCCGCCATCATCGACGAACTTGCGGCGAAAAGCGTGAAGTTCGACGTCAGCCAGGGTGCGCTGGTGGCGATGTCGCCGGATGGCGCGGTGCGCGCCATGGTCGGCGGCCGCAACTATGCCGAAAGCCAGTATAACCGCGCGGTGACGGCGAAGCGCCAGCCGGGCTCAGCGTTCAAGCCGTTCGTGTACCTCACCGCGATCGAATCCGGTTTGACGCCGGAGACGATTCGTCAGGACGCCCCGCTCGATATCAAGGGCTGGAAGCCCGAGAATTACGGCCATCAATATTTCGGCCCAGTGACGCTGACCCAGGCGCTGGCGATGTCGCTCAATACGGTAGCGGTCAGGCTCGGGCTCGAGGTCGGCCCGAAGAATGTCGTGCGCACCGCGCATCGGCTCGGCATCTCGTCGAAGCTTGAGGCCAACGCCTCGATCGCGCTTGGTACTTCAGAAGTTTCCATGATCGAACTGGTCGGCGCCTACGCGCCATTTGCCAATGGCGGCCTCGGCGTTTCGCCCCATGTCGTGACCAAAATCCGCACTGTCGATGGCAAGGTTCTCTATACGCGTTCCGCCGATCAGCTCGGCCAGGTGATCGACCCGCATTACGTTGCGATGATGAATACGATGATGCAGGAGACGCTGCTCTCCGGCACCGCGCACAAGGCGGAACTGCCGGGCTGGATGGCGGCCGGCAAGACCGGGACCAGCCAGGATTTTCGCGATGCCTGGTTTATCGGATACACGGCCAACCTCGTGACCGGCGTCTGGCTCGGCAATGACGATAGTTCGCCGACCAAGAAGGCGACCGGCGGCGGCTTGCCGGTGGAAATCTGGACCCGCTTCATGAAGGCCGCCCATCAGGGCGTGTCACCCGCACCCCTGCCGGCCTCGACGCCGGGCGGACTGCTCACCACGATCGCGCAAGCGACGTCTCCGAGCGCAGTGTCACCAAACGCACCCGTCAGCCCGCCGATGCCCGGTGTAGCGGTCAGGCCAGCGCCGACCCGGACCTCGGTACGCCCGGAGGCGGCAGGCGGCCTCGACGGCTGGCTGGTGGATCGGTTGTTCGGCAGCCGGTAGCGCGCCGGCTCACACGCGTTGCATTTTTCGAGACAGCCCGGACGTTTTCATTCCTCGCTTTTACTAAACTGACGCGCAAGCCAATCGCTGAATGCGCGCACGCGCGGCGAGAGCTGACGGTTCTGGGCATACATCAGCGAGACCGGCGCAGACGGGGGCGGAGTATCTGTAAGCAGGGCCACCAGGCTTCCGCGCTTGATATCCTCGACAACGTGAAAATGCGGCATTTGCGCGAGCCCCAAGCCAAGCCTTGTAGCCAGCAGATAGCTTTCCGGTCCTGTGACCGAGAACGGTGCAGGAAGCGACGTTGTGTGCATCTTGCCGTCAACGACAAAGCTCAATGGTTCGAGGTCGCCGGTGGTGAACCGGCGCAAACCGACCACCTGATGGCCTGCGTCAACATCCTGTAACGTTTTCGGGCGGCCAAAGCGCTTCAGATAGGCCGGAGCCGCGCAGGTGATGCGCGTCAGCACAGCGAGGCGGCGCGCCACCAATCCGCTGTCGGCAAGCTCGCCCCAGCGCAGCGCGCAGTCCACGCCTTCGTGCACAAGGTCGACCCAGCGATCGCTCTCGCTCATCGATATCTCGATCTCCGGGTACTGCTCGAAGAACGCCGGCAGGTTCGGCATCAGGAAATGACGCGCCAGCGTACCCTGCACCTCGATCCGCAACGTGCCCTTCGGCTTGGTGCCGGAGAAAGCGCCCTCGGCGTCGTCCACATCCTGAAGAATGGCGAGGCAGCGCCGGTAATAGGCTTCGCCATCCAGCGTCGGGCGAACCACGCGCGTCGTGCGCTGAAGCAGCCGGACGCCGAGCCGGCGTTCGAGCTGGTGGATCATCTGCGTGGCCGTCGAACGCGGCAACCCGATATCGTTGGCCGCCTGCGTGAAGCTGCGGCGCTCGACCACGCGCGTGAACAGCCGCATCGCTTCAAATCGGTCCATGGCTATTGTTCGATTAAATAGAACAATGATGCCATTTTATGCCAGATTATCTTTGCGCATGCAAAGCGCAAATTCCTCCGTGTCAGCCGCAGACAGCGCGGCACGCAAACACGGAGAAGGCAAATGTCCAAAGCAAACGGAAAAGTCGCAATCGTCACCGGCGCTTCGCGGGGCATCGGTGCCGCGATCGCGGAGCGGCTCGCAGCCGATGGTTTCACGGTCGTCATCAATTATGCGGGCGGCACGACGGAAGCGGAAGCGCTGGCCGGAAAGATCGAGCAGGCAGGCGGCCGAGCCATCACCGCCAAGGCCGATGTCAGTGACGGCGCCGCGGTATCACGCCTGTTCGACATGGCGGATGCGGCGTTCGGTGGTGTCGACGTGCTCGTTAACAATGCCGGGATCATGCGGCTGGCAAGTTTGGCCGATAGCGATGACGCCCTGTTCGACAGCCAGCTCGCAATCAACCTCAAGGGTACGTTCAACACGCTGCGAGAGGCGTCGCGACGGCTGCGCAATGGCGGGCGTATCGTCAACCTGTCGTCGAGCCAGACCAGCCTGCTTCATCCGACCTATGGCGTCTATGGCGCCACCAAGGCGGCCGTCGAGGCCATGACGCATGTGCTCGCCAAGGAACTCCGTGGCCGCAACATCACCGTCAATGCGGTCGCCCCGGGACCGACGGCAACGAAGTTATTTCTCGATGGCAAGCCGAAAGAGGTGGTCGACCACCTGAAGAATCTCGCTCCGCTGCAGCGGCTCGGCGAGCCCTCCGACATCGCCGCGGCGGTCTCGTTCCTCGCCGGCGCCGATGGAAGCTGGATCAACGGCCAGGTGCTCCGCGCCAATGGCGGGATCATCTGATCCCGCCGACCGAATTCCAAACACCCTCACGTCAAAGACATCGAAGGAGATATCCCATGAGTAAAATCGTTCTGATCACCGGCGCGTCCTCTGGCTTTGGCCGCCTCACCGCCGAGGCGATCGCCAGAGCGGGCCACGTCGTTTACGGCTCGATGCGACAGACGGCGACACGCAACGCACCTGTTGTGGAGCAGATGGCGAAGTTCTCGAAAGAGAACCACCTCGACCTGCGTCCGCTCGAACTTGACGTGCTATCCCAGGACTCGGTCGACGCGGCCGTCAAGCAGGTAATCGCCGAGCAAGGGCGGATCGATGTGCTGATCCACAACGCCGGCCATATGGTGTTCGGACCGGCGGAAGCCTTCACCCCGGAACAATATGCCGAGCTCTATGACGTCAATGTGCTGAGCACGCAACGCGTCAATCGCGCCGTGCTGCCGCACATGCGCCGACAGAAACAAGGCCTTCTGGTCTGGATTTCCAGCAGCAGTTCCGCGGGCGGGACCCCGCCTTACCTCGCGCCTTACTTTGCAGCAAAGGCAGCGATGGATGCCATTGCCGTGCAATATGCGCGGGAGCTGTCGCGCTGGGGCATCGAGACCTCGATCATTGTGCCCGGCGCCTTCACCTCCGGCACCAACCACTTCGCGCATTCGGGCCGGCCTGCAGATACCGGACGAGCGGCGCAGTACGAAGCGGGCCCGTACAAAGGCTTTGGCGAACAGATCCAGAAGGCGTTTGCGGCTATCGTACCGCCGGATGCGGATGCCGGTATGGTTGCCGAGGGAATCGTGAACGTCGTCGACACGCCATTCGGCAAGCGGCCGTTCCGCGTTCACATCGATCCGACGCAAGACGGTGCCGATGTCGGCTTCACCGTGCTCGATCGCGTTCGCGCCGAGATGCTGCACCGTGTCGGCCTGGGCGACCTCCTGAAGCCGAAAGCGCAGGCTTGAAGGGCCCATTATCGACACCCGGCGGAACTGCCGCCGGGTGTTAGCCCCAGGCGCGCGAATCCGAAGAAACGGATTGAGGGTGCAAAAGCGGCGGCAGTAACGGAACGGGTGTTTCGCGTAGACCTCAGTGGCCGTCGGGCGTGCTGACGCCGACCCAGTTGTCGCGCACCTGCTGGTAGTGAACGCTTGGATCGTAGGTTTGCGTCGACAAATGCAGCACCTGAGGCGACAGGCGTCCGATCGCGCTCAAGACGGCGTAGGAGGCAACGACGCGGTCATGTTGCGCCGTCACCAGGGCCACGCGGGCGTTCACCAACGTCTGCTGGGCATTGAGGATGTCGATCACGGTGCGCTGGCCGACCTGGGCTTCCTTGGTGGTGCCGAGATAGGCGATCTCCGAGGCCTCGACTTGCGATTGCGCGGCGGTCACCTGCGCCTTCCCGGCCAACAACTGGCCCCACGCCGTGACAAGATCGGCACGCGCCTGATCGCGGACCTGCTCCAACGTGAGACGTTGCTGCGCGAGCGTTTCCTTTGACTGCCGTATCAGCGAATATTCAGCTCCGCCCTGATAGATCGGCACATTCAGTTGGGCGTTGGCGGCGGCGGTGAACTGGTTGATGGTCGTGATGTTCGGGTCCCAGACCTTCGAGACCGTCGCCTGCAAGGAGACCGACGGGTACAGCGCCCCTTCGTTGATTTTCACAGTGAGAAAACTGACGTCGACGCCGTACATCGCGGCGGTGACGTTGGGATTTTGCCTCAGCGCCAGCTCGATCGCACCACTAACCGTTTGCGGCAGATAGCGATCGACCGGCGATGCCGGTTGCAGGTTCGTCGGCTCGTTGCCGACGATGCGGCGGAAGTTCGCGCGCGTGGTCGTCAGTGTCGAGACCGCCGCGAGTTCCTGACTCTGGGCCGCCGCAAGTTGCGCCTCCGATTGGGCCACGTCGGTCGGCGTGACCAGGCCAGCGCTGTAGCGGTCGCGGGTCTGCCTCAGCGTCAGTTCGAGGACATGCGTGTTGCTTTTCTGGACCTCCAGGATCGCGGCGTCGCGCAGGTAATCCATGTAGATGGTAGCGGCTGCGAGCAGTACCGACTGCTCCATGAGTCGCAGGCCTTCGCGCGCGCCAAAAACCTGGCCTTCTGCGGCGCGGGTTTTGTTGGCGGTCTGATCCCCGTTGTAGACGGTCTGGGTCACCGTCAGGCCGGCCGCATGGGGACCCTGCACGCCCTCTTCGATCTTTTTGCCAACCGAGCCATCGGCGAGCTGATTGACGTATTGGCCGCCGCCGCTGAACGTCATTGCGGCCTTGGGGCGATAGCCGGCCAGTGCCTGCGGGACGTTTTCATCGGTGACGCGCACCGAGGCGCGCTGCGCATTGAGCTGGGGATTGCTCCGGTAGGCGCGCAGCAGCGCACCCTCCATCGTATCGGCGCTGACAGGAAGCGCCGCCAACTGACCAAGGAAAACGACGGCCGCCGCTGTTCCGGTTAAAACTTTTGCCCCACCCATATTCAAGTTATCCAACGCCTTAGGCAGCCTGACAACATCCATACGCAATTCAGAAGTGGATCAAAAGCGCATAGCTGTGCGGTCCCCAGCACGCCGGCGTGATGGCCATCAGAATATCGCGCAGTGTTGCTTTTTCGCTCAAAACGGCGGCAGGGCGCGCCTATTTGAGGTGCTCGACGGCGAGCACCTCAGTCCTGGATACCGTAGCGGTGCAGATCATTGCCATGTGTGTCCAGCCATGTCTTGGCGCGTTCGACATGGTTGCAGACTTTCGCGACGACCTTCCAGAACCGCGTCGAGTGGTTCATTTCGACGAGGTGCGCTACCTCATGGGCGGCGAGGTAGTCCAGCACATAGGACGGCGCGAGGATCAGCCGCCAGGAGAACGACAACGAACCCGCCGATGTGCATGAACCCCAGCGGCTCGATTGGTCGCGGATCGATATCCGCCTCACGCGCACGCCGAGCGCCTGGGCATAGGATGCGGCCGCCTTCTGCAAATCCTTGCGAGCTTCGCGCTTGAGGTAATCATGCACCCGCCGCTCGATATAGTCGCCGCCGCCAGCCACGCAGAGGATACGCTCGCCGCTATCGCGAATTTCAGTCCAGACCGTGCCACGTTGGCCGGCACGATGCACGATCCGGTGCGCTATCCCGCGCAGCGGTACCACCGTGCCCGGAAGAAACGGCGCGGCCTTCGGTAACCGGCCAAGACGCGCGGCGATCCAGCCGCCATGACGCTGTGCAAAGTCCTTGGCGTCGGCAATCGTGCCGCGCGGAGGGATGGTGAGGATCGCTTCACGATCACTCGGATGGATCCGTAAGGTGTAACGCCGCGCCCGCCGGTGACGGCGCAGCCGCACCGAATAGATTTGCGAGCCGTGTTTGACCAAAAGGCGAGAAGGTTCGTAAGGCCGCCGATAAAGGAGCGCGCGAGTGGCCATGTCTGCAATTCCGGGGAGCAAGAGTTCGCCCGGATTCTGCCATATCCGCCGCCAGGTAAATCGCTCGGCGCGAAAACAAATCATTTGCCCAATATACAGGGGTTAGGCGCCGCAGCCGACCCCATGGAATGGGGGTGGAACAGGAAGTTTGGACCAAAAAGTAACCCAACCGGGCCCATCAAGGAACGAATTCATATTCATTCTTTCAATGCGCCCCGGATTCGCGTTTCCTCCGGCCATATCAGCGGGTTAGAGACCGCTCACCTGACGTCAATTTCCGCGATACGCGATGTTCCGCAGCAATTTCGGTGCGATTGACGCGATCACTCCGCGGCGTAAGCGAGCGAAGGCTTCACGTTCGCGGCCGACACCATGAAATCGTGAATGCGTGGCACGATTTCCGATTTGAAACGTGATCCGTTGAAGACGCCGTAGTGACCGACGCCCTTCTGCACATAGTGCACCCGACGATGATTGGGAATCGAACTGCAGAGTGAATGCGTCGCTTCGGTCTGTCCGAGCCCGGAAATGTCGTCGTTCTCGCCTTCCACCGTCATCAGCGCGACGCGCCGGACCTTGGAGGGCTCGACTGGCTTGCCGCGATGGGTCATCTCGCCCTTGGGCAACGCGTGCTTGACGAAAACCGTATCGACGGTTTGCAGATAATACTCCGCTGAAAGGTCCATCACCGCCAGGTATTCGTCATAGAAGTCGCGGTGCTTGTCGACCAGATCGCCGTCGCCCTTCACCAGATTGCGGAACAGGGCCTTATGGGCGTCCATATGGCGGTCGAGATTCATGCTGATGAAGCCGTTGAGCTGCAAAAAGCCGGGATAGACGTCGCGCATGACACCGGGATGCGGAAACGGCACTTTGGTGATGACGTTGTTGCGGAACCAGTCGATCCCGCGCTCGGCTGCGAGGTTGTTGACCGCGGTCGGGTTGCGCCTGGTATCGATTGGCCCGCCCATCAATGTCATCGAAATCGGAACGAAGGGATCATTTTCGGCTTCCATGATGGAAACCGCAGCCACTACAGGCACGGAAGGTTGGCACACCGCGACGACATGCATGTTGCCGCCCAACACATGCAGCATCTCGATCAGGTAGTCGACATAGTCGTCGAGATCGAAACGGCCGGCCGTGAGCGGTACCATGCGGGCGTCAGCCCAGTCGGTGATGTAGACTTCGTGGTTGGGCAGGAAAGCCTGCACTGTGCCGCGCAACAGCGTGGCGTAGTGACCGGACATCGGCGCCACGATCAGCACGCGCGGCTGCGGGCTGCGCAACGGGCGCGTCAGTTTTCGATCGAAGTACAACAAACGGCAGAACGGCTTTTCCCACACGCTGCGAATTTCGATCGGCGTGCGGATGCCGTTGACGTCGGTATCGTGGAGGCCCCATTCGGGCTTGCCGTAACGACGCGTGGTTCGCTCGAACAGTTCGCACGCTGCGGCGATCGATTTGCCGGCCTCGGTGTGCGACCACGGATTGAGCGGATTCTGAAACAGGATCTTCGTGGCATCGGTCACGGCGCGCGCCGGATTGAGCGACGCCTGCGCCATTTCGTACATCCAGTACATCGGCGTTGTCAGCGCCGGGCTGCCTTCGGCCACCAGCGGCGGCGCGCCACCAAACTCCCCAATCGGCATTTCGCCCTCGTTTCCTTTTGCGTCGCAACATAGTGCTAAAAGCACAATAAAGCGTCAATGCATAGATCGCCATTGCCGCGCTCCTGCACAAGTTACGTGTACCAAAACCCCGGGTTTTAACGGGCTATTCGCCGGTCTGGATCAACGATCCGTGTTGCCGCGCGCTGCGTAGAAGCACCAGAAACACCGCAAACGATGCCGCAATCAGGGCGACATTGATTGCGAGCGCATCCACCATCAGATCGGTGCGAAATACATGTTCTATTAACAATGCCCGCATGCCTTCGAACACGTAAGTTGGCGGCAATGCCCAGGCGACATGTTGCAGCCAATGCGGCAGCACCGTTACCGGATAGTAGATGCATGCTAGAGGCATCATGGCGAACATCAGCGTCCAGACGATGCTCTCGGCGCCAAGACCATGGCGCAGCACCAGTCCGGAGACGAAGATTCCGACCGACCAACTGGTGAAGATCAGGTTGCAGAAAAAAGCGATCAGCGGAAATCCGATGCCGTAGAGGTTGAAGTCGAAAAAGACCATCGCCAGAAGCGTCATCGGAATGACGCCGATCGCAAGCCGGATCAGGCTCATCGCCATCAGCGCGATCAGGAATTCGATCGGCTTCAACGGGCTCATCATCAGGTTGCCGAGATTGCGCGCCCACATCTCCTCAAGGAACGAGATCGAGAAGCCGAGTTGGCCGCGGAACAGGATGTCCCACAGGATCACCGCGCCGACCAGCGTGCCGCCGGCACGGGCAAAGAAGCCGGCATTCTGCGAGATGTAGTTCTGAAGGAAGCCCCAGGTAACGATCTGCAGCGCCGGCCAATACAACAGCTCCAACAGCCGCGGCCATGACGACATCAGGACGTACCAATAGCGCAGGATCATGGCCGCGATCCGATGCGTCGAAATACCTTTGTTGAGGGTGAGTTGGCTCACGGCATTGTTTCCTGAACCCGGCCGCGAGCGACGTCGAGAAACACTTCCTCCATCGTCGCGCGATTATAGCGGGCCATGATCTGTTGCGGGCTGTCGTCGTCTTCGATGCGGCCGCGCTTCATGATGATGACGCGGTCGCACAGGCGCTCTACTTCCAGCATGTTGTGGGAGGCGAGCAGGATAGTCGCGCCGTTCTCCTTGCGATAGGTCTCAAGGTGCTGCCTGATCCAGTCGGCGGTGTCGGGATCGAGCGAGGCCGTCGGTTCGTCGAGCAGGAGCAATTCGGGTCGATTGATCAGCGCCTTTGCCAGCGCTACACGGGTCTTTTGTCCGGCGGAAAGCTTGCCGCTGGGGCGGTCGAGAAAATCGCAGAGGTCGAGGTCGGCGGCGAGCTCCTTGATGCGCACGGGCAGATTGGCCACCGAATAGAGGCGCCCGAAGATCTTCAGGTTCTGCCGCACCGTCAGCCGCGACGGCATATCGACATAGGGGCTTTCGAAATTCATCCGGCCAAGCACGTCCGCGCTATCTTTCGGCATCGGGTGGCCTAAAACCTCGATGCGTCCCGAACTCGGCGAGACCAGTCCCATGATCATGGCAATTGTCGTGGTTTTGCCGGCGCCGTTGCCGCCGAGCAGTCCGGTGATGCTGCCGCGTGCGATCGAGAAGGAAATGTCGTCGACCGCCCGAGTGCTCTTATAAACCTTCACGAGATGCGCGACCTCGATCGCCGCGGTTTCGCGCCGGTTGATCGGGGCAGCGTCTCCTGTCATCGTGGCATCGTTCGTCATACGGGCCTGTTCATTGAGGCATTAACCTCTTTAGCGCAAGGCTTCCCGTGGCCTTAGGCCGCAGCACGGCTATCAAGGAAATTTGTCGGCGAGCGCTCGCGCCGCTAGATTGCGGAAGTGCTGATGTCCGATGCCGCCGCCACCGATTTTCGTCTCCCGCGCCGCCAGGTCCGACTGGACACGATTCTGCGGCTGCGCTGGCTCGCCGCACTCGGGCAGCTCGCGGCCATCTTCCTCGTCGAGCAAGGTCTGGAGTTCGACGTCGAGGTCGTGCCGTGTCTCGCCATTGTCGGCTTTTCCGCGCTTTTGAACCTGATCCTTCAGCTCTGGTTCAATCCGATGGAACGGCTCGAGCCGTCGTTTGCGGCCGCGCTGCTGGCGCTGAATATCGTCGAACTCGCCGGGCTGTTGTTCTTGACCGGTGGATTGCAGAATCCGTTCTCTTTCCTGTTTCTGGCGCCGGTCTTGATCTCGGCCACCGCGCTGCCGATCAGGTTCACCATTGCGTTGGGAATGCTCGCGGTCGCTTGCGCCTCGGTTCTCGTGTTCATTCATTTCCCGCTGCCCTGGGACAGCGACGATCCATTGGTGTTGCCGCCGATCTATCTGTTCGGCGTCTGGCTTTCGATCGTCGTCGCCATCGGCGTCACCAGCCTTTACGCGTTTCAAGTCGCCGAAGAGGCGCGCAAGCTTTCGGACGCACTGGCGGCCACCGAACTCGTGCTGGCCCGGGAACAACACCTGACCCAGCTAGATGGTCTGGCGGCTGCGGCCGCGCACGAACTGGGCACGCCGCTGTCGACGATTTTCCTGATTTCGCGTGAACTCGAGCAAAGCGTCAACGACAAGCCGCAGCTTTCGGCTGACATCAAGACGTTGCGGGAGCAGGCGCAGCGATGCCGCGACATCCTCGCCAAGATCACGCAGTTGTCGTCGAGTGGCGCGCCGTTCGACCGCATGCCCCTGTCCGCGTTGATCGAGGAAACCGTGGCGCCGCATCGCGATTTTGATGTCGCGATCAAGGTGCGCATTGCGGTCGCCGGCACTCCCGAACCCGTAGGCATGCGAAACCCCGCCATTATCTACGGGGTCGGCAACATCCTCGAGAACGCGGTCGATTTTGCCCGCACCGCCGTCGAAGTAAACGCCTGGTGGAATGCCGAAACCGTCGAAATCGTCATTTCCGACGACGGCCCGGGGATTGCGCCCGATCTGCTCAAGCGCATCGGCGAGCCTTATCTGTCGCGTCGGCGCGATGCCGATGAAGCCCAGGGCGCGCGCAGCGGCCTCGGTCTTGGCGTGTTCATCGCCCGCACGTTGCTCGAGCGCACCGGGGCAACGGTCTCTTTTAGCAATCGTGTGTTTCCGGACCACGGCGCCGTGGTCCAGATCGTCTGGCCGCGGAGCCGCTTCGAGACGAGGGAACCCGCTGTGGAATTAACCTGAGCGAGCGAAATCGGCCCCGGGCGGCCTTGGCGCGCCGCTGTTGACGCCATATGTTGTAGGGGTCCATGGACAAGGATGGCATTATCTTGAACGCGATTCCTGAACTAGCCGGACATTCCGATCGCTCGCTCCTGATCGTGGAAGACGACAAGCCTTTTCTGGAACGGCTCTCGCGCGCCATGGAGGGCCGGGGCTTTGCGGTGACCTCCTGCGACAGTGTCGCCGAAGGCCTGACTCAAATCTCCAAGGCAGCACCCGCCTTTGCGGTCGTGGATTTGCGGCTCGGCGACGGCAATGGACTTGATCTGGTGTCGGCGCTGAAACGCAAACGGCCGGATGCGCGCGCCATCGTCCTCACCGGCTACGGCAATATCGCGACCGCCGTAACGGCCGTGAAGCTGGGCGCGGTGGACTATTTGTCCAAGCCCGCCGATGCCGATGATGTGGTGTCGGCGCTGCTCGCCATCGGCAACACGAAATCCGAATTGCCGAATAATCCGATGTCGGCCGATCGCGTGCGGTGGGAGCATATCCAGCGGATCTACGAGATGTGCAACCGCAACGTTTCGGAAACCGCGCGACGGCTGAATATGCATCGCCGCACCTTGCAACGAATTCTGGCCAAACGCGCCCCGCGTTAAAAAGTATGATCAAAATTCTGCGTGGCCTTGCGGGTCCACCAGACGGTTGATGCGCAGCGCGGCGGCGCGCGCAAACCGCACCGTCATCGACTTCCGGGTCGGTGCCGGCAGCCGGTGCTCCGGCGCCAGGCGCTGCAAATGTGCGCCATAGGCGTCGGCGATGATCAGTCCGGTCTCATCGGGGAAAATCTCGCACGGCAAATCCTGTAAGAAGGCAAAGAACAGCCGGTCGCAATGCGCCCGGTATTCCGGCCATTTCTGGTCGGCGCGCAAATCCTCGATCGACGATTTGATCTCGACGATCCAGATGTCGCCGCGGTCATTGATGGCGACAAGATCGGCACGGCGGCCCGAGGGCAACGGCAGTTCGCTGATGCAGGCAAAGCCCAGCGTGTGCAACAGCCGCGCGGTGCCTCGCGCGATCGCAAGCGCCGTTTCCGACTGGCGTCGGTCCGGCGCGGGCATGACAGCGGCTTTGTGGGCGACCGATTCCATCTCGCGAAGCATAGAACGCGGTTCAAAAAAGAGGCAATGCATTTGATGGCGGGGTGTGCAGGAAATCTGCTTTTCGAAAGCCGATTCGCCTCCGTTACGGCGAACATGTTCCGATCATAAATGCGCGGGCCTCTCCGAATTTTTCCTTGGCGGAACGCGAAAAATCGGCAATCTGCGGCTCATGACCCAGCCATCCGAAAATAAGCCGAAAGCCGGCGCGATGATCGTGCCGGTAACGCCGTTTGAACAGAACTGCACGCTGCTTTGGTGCACGGCGACCCAAAAGGCCATCGTCATTGACCCCGGCGGGGACCTTCCGCGAATTCAGGCTGCCATCAAGGAGGCCAACGTCACGGTCGAGAAGATCTGGCTGACCCATGGCCATATCGACCATGTCGGCGGCGCGGCCGATTTACGCGACGCGCTCAAGGTCCCGATCGAAGGTCCGCATATCGCCGATAAATTTCTGCTCGACAATGTGGTGGCGAGCGGGGCGCGGTTCGGGTTCACCGACGTGCGCGATTTCGTGCCGGATCGCTGGCTCGAAGAAGGCGATCAGGTTTCGATCGGCGAATTGACCTTCGACATCCTGCATTGCCCCGGCCATTCCCCCGGCAGCGTGGTCTTTTTCAACAAGGATATGCGCTTCGCCCATGTCGGCGATGTCTTGTTCAACGGCTCGGTCGGTCGCACCGATCTTCCGGGTGGCGATCACGCCACCCTGATCAAATCGATCAAGGAGAAGCTGTTGCCGCTCGGAGATGATGTCGGCTTCATCTGCGGCCATGGCGCCGGCTCCAGGATCGGCCACGAGCGAATGACCAATCCGTTCCTCACCGGCGCGATGTAAGGTGGCGCTCCCGCGCGGGCGCGTGGCTATTTCATGAGACCCGCGGCGGTCAAGGCGCGGGTAATGACCGCGCCGACATCGATCCCGCCGCCTTGCTTGGCGTTTGGTTTTGGGGGATTGGAAGGCTGCTGCTTCGCTGCCGCCAGTGGCCGCAGCACCCTGGTGAGATCGGGCGCAGGCGCCGAGATCGGAGAAGCAAGCGGGATCAGCTTCGCACTCGGAGATTCCGCGGCCTTGCGCGAGGCCGGTTTGGCGGCCTTTTCAGGTTGATGAATTCCGGCGGTGAGCCCGAAGAAACTTGCGATGTGATGGGAGGACGAGATGCCGGCTTCGATCAGAAACGGGCCTTCCTTACCATAGCGTTCGTCGTTCTCGGCTTTGCCGAGCGGCGTGCCGTGGGCCATATCGGTGATGGTGTAGGACTCGACGACCGTTTCGCCATCCGCGTTCCACCAGACCTGATGAGGATAGCCGTCGACCACGCCTTCCGACATCGGACCGGAGGGTAGTTTATGGACATCAAGCCATTGCTTGACGATCTCGTTGGCATTGGCGGAATTGACCGTGCGATCCGCACTGCCGTGCCACACCGAGACCTTGGGCCAGGGTGCACGATGCTTTGAAGCATTGCGCACCAGGGTGCCCAATTCCTGGGACGAACGCGCCGGCGAACGCAACATGCCGCTCAAGGCTTCCCGCACATTGGATGCGATTCCGTAAGGCAGCCCGGCGATGATTGCGCCGGCGGCAAAAACATCCGGATAGGTGGCGAGCATGACCGAGGTCATCGCCCCGCCTGCCGACAGCCCGGTGACGAAAATCCGATGCTTATCGATCTTGTGATCGGCCACCATTCGCGCGGTCATTTGCCGGATGGAGCAGGCTTCGCCATGGCCGCGTCTGGTGTCTTCCGGATTGAACCAGTTGAAACATCCGTGCGCGTTGTTGGCCGACTGTTGCTCCGGCATCAGCAGCGCAAAGCCGTAATGCTTCGCGAGCGTCGACCATCCGGCGCCGACATCGTAACCGGCTGCGGTCTGTCCGCAGCCGTGCAGGACGACAACCAGAGCCCCTGAGGCAGGAAGGCCCGGTGGCACATAGGAAAACATCCGCAGATCGCCGGGATTGGTGCCGAATTGCTTGGTTTCCACCAATGAGCCGCGGGTTGCCGCCGGCACAAGATGGTTAAGACCATCCCACGCGTTCATTCCGGGCAAACGGGGCAGTTGGCGCAGGAACTCGATATTTTTGGCAAGCGACAATGGCTGCTCCTCGGCCCGCGTGAATCGGGGCGTACCTCAAAACAGATAATTGCTGCACTGCAAAATGAAAAGGCCGTGTGCTGTCAGTCCTCAGGAAAGTTATCGTGACGCTGATACAGTCCGGCCACACCCATATGTGACGGAACTACGGAACTACCGCCAAATCGTCTGAACGAGCGGAAAAATCAGATCGCCTTCAATTTGCGATAGGCAAACCATACCATTTTCAACAACAACCAGCCGTCGCGGAAGCGCGAAATCTGGGTCTCGCCAAACGTGCGAGCCTTGTAGTGGATCGGCGTCTCGACAATTTTGAGGTTCTGTTTCGCCGCGCCGAAGATCAGGTCGAAATCGCCGAACGGATCAAAGTTACCGAAGTAATCGCGTTCGCGTGCCAATACCTCATAGTCTTTGCGCAGAAGCACCTTGGTGCCGCACAGCGTGTCGGTCAGGCGGGTATTGACCAGATAGCTGAACAGATAGGCAAAGAAGCGGTTGGCGATCAGGTTGAGCGGACGCATCGCCTCATGCTCCATCGGATAGACCAGGCGGGTGCCGTTGACGAACTCTGCCTTGCCCGTCTCGATCACCGCATGGAATTTCGGAAGCGCTTCCGGCGGCATCGTCAAATCGGCGTCGAGAATCATCAGCACATCGCCGCTGGCGGCGGCAAAACCTTTGCGCACCGCATCGCCCTTGCCCTTGCCATCCTGTTTGAGCACCTTGATGTCCCAGCTATCCTTGTAGGCGTCGCGCACCCGTTCGCATTCGGCAAAGGTGTTGTCGCTGGAATTGCCTTCGACGAACAGGATTTCCTGCGAAGCGCCAAATCGCGGCATGCGCCGGATCGCATCCTCGATATTGCCGCTCTCGTTCCGGCATGGAATCAGAATGCTGGCCGAAAATTTCCGGTCCGGAAATTGGCGAACCGGCCGGCCGACCAGATAGGTTCGCAGGCATAACTTCCTGATCCCGGGCAGCGGCGCGATGAAGCGGTTGATAAACGGACCGAGGCCAAGCCAGCGGCGCGGTAAGAGTTGTCGCTGCTCCTGGCTGATGACTTCGAAATCCGCAAGATCCATCAGATTGAGGAAGTCCGCGGTCGCGATGTAGTTGATGACAGGCTGTTTGGCGCGCAAATGCAGCGCTTCGGCGAGCTTGAGAATCGGCTCCCACAGATGCGAGTAATAGGAGATGATGATCCGCGTCGACGGCGTGCACAGATGGTGCACCAGCCGCAAGGTCGCATCGATGTCCTCGAACAAGCCGATGGTGTCGGCGATCACGATGTAATCGAACGGCCCTTCGATCGAGTTCAGTGTGGCGGGGTCCTCGACATCGCCCAGCACGAAATAAAGATCGGGATGCAGTTCATTGGCCTTGGCGATGGTCCTGGCGCCGAAATCGACGCCGACGCCATAAGAAGGCTCAAGCGCTGCCAGCAGATCGCCGCGGCCGCATCCCAATTCCAGTACCCGCTTGCCCGGCGGAATCAGGAATCGCATGAATTTGAAATCGTCCTGGTGGTAGGCGGCGTTGAATTCGCGCCAGCGCTCCAGTTCGTCGCCGTTCGCCTCAAAATGATTGACGAGGTCGCGCTTGCGCTGCGTTGGGAGCTCAAGCGACGCAGCGGAATCGGGCGGCCTCAAATACATACTGACCTCGGCGGCGAAAACGAAGGGGTCCTCTTAGCGGATGGGGCAGGGGGTGTAAATTCGCCGACCCGCCTCAATGCGGCGGATTGGACGGCCAAAGAACCGTCGCAGCAGGGTCCCGAATAGGCGATTGCCTTGGTCTTTGCCACCCCATAGTTTGCGAGGCAACCAAGAAGAACTGTCCGGAGAAAACCCATGAAAAACCCCATGGCTCGTCTCAAATTTGGGGCCTTTCTTGCGCCGCATCACCCGATCGGCGAGCACCCGATGCTGCAATTCCGCCGTGATCTCGATCTCGTCGAGCAACTCGATGCGCTTGGTTATGACGAATTCTGGTGCGGCGAGCACCATTCCTCGGGATGGGAAATGATTGCATCGCCGGAAATGTTTCTGGCCGCCGCTGGTGAGCGTACCAAACGCATCAAGCTTGGGACCGGCGTGGTCTCGCTGCCCTATCATCATCCCTTCAATGTCGCCCAGCGCATGGTGCAACTCGACCACATGACCGGTGGCCGCGCCATCTTCGGTTCGGGTCCCGGCGCGCTCGCCTCCGACGCGCACACCTTGGGCATCGACCCGATGGTGCAACGCGACCGTCAGGACGAGGCGATTGGGCTTATCCGACGGTTGTTTCGCGGCGAACGGGTGACGGCGAAAAGTGACTGGTTCACGATGAACGACGCTGCCTTGCAGATACTTCCTCTCCAGGAGGAAATGCCGTTCGTCGTCGCCTCGCAGATCTCGCCATCGGGAATGACCTTGGCCGGGAAATACGGCATCGGCATCATTTCGCTCGGCTCGATGTCGACGCAAGGGTTGATGGCGCTGCCGACGCAGTGGGGTTTTGCGGAAGACGCCGCGAAGAAATACGGCACCACGGTCAGTCGCTCGGACTGGCGCGTGCTCTTGTCCTGGCACATCGCCGAAAGCCGCGAGCAGGCCCGATCTGAGGCCGGTAGAGGGCTGATGCACTGGCACAACGAATACAATGTGAAGACGCTGCAGCGTCCAGGTCTTGAGCCGTTCAAATCGATTGACGAGGCCCTGGAGAAGACCGCCGGCGGGGTGGGGATCTCGGCGTCCACCATCGGCACTCCCGATGATCTGGTCAATGCCATCAGGAAGTTGATGGAGGTGTCCGGCGGCGTAGGCCACATCATCGGCTTCGTTCACGACTGGGCCAACCCTGAAAATACCAGGCGCAGTTGGGATCTGGTGGCGCGTTACGTGATTCCGGAGATCAACGGCTATGTCGCCAAGCTTCGCGAGTCGCAGAAATTCCTGGTCGAAAATCGCGCGGTGTTCGACCGTGCGGGGCAGGCTGTGATGGCGAAGATCATGGAGAACGACAAGGCCGCAGCCGCGCTGTCGCTCACCGGTCCGGGGCGGGTCGCCATTCCTCCGGTTAATGCGCCGGATTTGCAGAAGGAAGCTGCGAAACAACAAAAGGCCTGATTGGCGCGCTTGACGTTCCGCAGCCCCCGCTCAATCAGCCGCTGGACTGGTCGAACGCCTTGCGCAGGGCGACATAGCCCTGTTGCTGTGCGGTCCAGTTGCGGCCACCGGTGATGGCGCCGTCAATCACCAGATCATGCCCGTTGATGAAGGTCGACTCGTCGCTGGCAAGAAACACCGCTGCATGCGCGATGTCTTCCGGCAGGCCGGCGCGGGGTATCGGTTGCGCGCTTTTATAAACCTCGCGCATGACGTCGGGCGTTTTCTCCGCCGCTTCCACGGACAACCCGAGTGCCTTGCCGAAAATGCCGGTCGCGATCGCTCCCGGCGAAATGCTGTTGACGCGAATGCCGGCCTCGCCCAGCTCCATCGCGACACACTTGGTTAAGTGAATGACGGCAGCCTTGGCGGCCCCATAGACAACCGACGACGAAAAGCCGGCGAGGCGGCCGGCGATGCTGCCGTTGTTGATAATGCTGCCGGAACCCCGACGCCGCATATGCGGAGCCGCGTGTTTCATGCCGAGCATCACGCTGCGCACCAAAGTCGCCATCGCCGCATCGAAACGGTCGACTTCGAGTCCTTCGATGCCGCCGGTCTGTGCCGGGCCACCGGCATTGTTGAACAGGCAGTCGATGCGGCCGAATTTATCGACCGCCTCATTGATCAGGCTGCGCATGTCGTCTTCGACAGTGACGTCGGTGCGACGGAACAGGCATGCCGGGCCGAGTTTTTTGGCCAACGCTTCGCCCTCCGGGGCGCGCCGGCCGGCGATGACGATCTTTGCACCCTCGGCCACGAAAACTTCCGCGGTGCGCAACCCGATGCCGCTCGTCGCGCCGGTGATTACCGCAATTTTACCATCCAGCCGTGCCATGTGGGTCGTCCTCCTTTTGACATTCTCGCGCTAAAATATCTGCGGCTTACCGCGGCAAGGCAAGGCGTGCGTTATGCCGGGCCTGCCGAATTGCTTTTCCCACCTTCCTCGGACTCCACGCCACGGAACCGCTTGAATGTTCATGACATTGAACGGGCTCGGTTGTTATTCGAACGCCGGCGCAGCCATAATGCCGTTATGTTTGACCTGACCTCGGATCAGAGCCGCTCGTGATGCGACCAATAGCGAAACGACTAGTCGACGAGTTTCGACAAGGCTGGCAAGGAATCTCGCGACCTTCGTTATTGTTCAGTGTGGTCTTTTCAGCCGGCTGTCTTGCTGTGTCGACGGCGGCACGATGGCTGCTCGCGATTATACGGCCGGATGTCTATTTCACGCCGTATTTTCCGGCCGTTTTCTTTGCCACCGCGCTGGGCGGCTATCGTACCGGTCTTGCCACCGCGGTCGTCGGCGGCGGGCTCGGCGTTGTCATGAATTTCGGCGATGTGCCGAGCAATTTCTTTCCACGCCTGGTTTTGCTGGTCATCTATGCGATCGTATGCGGGCTGACGATCTGGGGGGTCGAGCATTACCGCTCGGTGGCCGCCAGGCAGCGCGAAATTTCCAAGCGTCTGATCCGGGAGGAAGAGTATCGCAAGCTCCTCGTCGATGAGCTGCAGCATCGGCTGAAAAACAAATTATCGACGGTTCACGCTGTGCTCCATCAGGTGTTGCAGAACCAGCCGCAAGTCTGGGCCAGTATCGATCATCGCATGCGGGCGCTGTCGGCGACTGACGAACTCATCATCAAAGTGGACGGCGCGGGTTGCGACATCAAGGACCTGCTGCTTTCCGAACTTGGACCTTACGGCCACGTCCGCTTCACGCTGAACGGCGACCGGCTGTTTCTGCCCGCCAAGCTTGCCGTCAGCCTCGCGCTGATTTTTCACGAGCTTGCGACCAATGCCGGGAAATATGGCGCGTTTTCTTCCGAACGCGGCCTGCTTCAGGTGTCGTGGTCAATGACCGACGATCGGTTGAATATCACCTGGGACGAGACCGAAGGGCCTTCGATCGGCATCGTCGGGGAGCCGGGTTTTGGCACGAAATTGCTGGCATCGGCGCTGCGGCCATTCGATGGCAAGACCGAGATCAGTTTCCTGAAAAGCGGGGTCCATTGCACCATGCAATGCCGCGTGCCCAAGGCCTAGTCTCAGGCCAAATGCCGGCCGCAAGGCCGCTCGTTGACGTTCTGTTAATGACGATTGCGGTGGCTGGTGATCCAGGGAGCCATGCGTCAATCCGTGATGGTTCACTTAACCAAAACTACAAGAGACTTTGCCACCCTCGGGCGGCCATGGAAAATCCGCCTCCGAATCAAATCCCGCCGCACAGCCCGCAACAAGAAGGCGAATTCTCATTCGAGGGCGATCTCGGCCTTTTACGAGATATTATCCGGCTGCTCCCGGCAGGCGTTACGGTTCAGGACGAAGAGGGCCGTTTTCTGCTGATCAACGACGCTGCGGCCTCGCAGCTGGGCATGGCCGCCGAGCCGTCCGACGCCCCCCCTACAAAACGTCTGAACGAGCGACGGAAACTGGGGCTTGAGCTGCTCCGCGCCGGCCGCCACGCCGTGGCCGAGGTGAGCGGCGCCGGAAGCAAAGGCGAGCAGGTATTGCTCGCGGCCCATCGGCCGGCCCGCATCGCCGGCCGCAACCTGTTGCTATCGTGCTCGGCCGATATTAGCGAGCAGAAGGCGGTCGAAGATCATCTGTTTCGCTCGGCCTATTTTGACGAGCTGACGGGCTTGCCGATGCGACGGGTGATCGAGCACCGCGTGCAAGGCCTGATCCAGCGCCATGAAGCGGGCAGCGCTTTTGCGCTCGCCTTTCTCGATATCGATAACTTCAAGCACATCAACGACTACTACGGTCATTCTGTCGGCGATGCGCTGCTGGTCGAGGTCGCCAAAAGGCTCGGGCTCAGCCTGCGCGAAAATGACATGTTGTCCCGCATCAGCGGCGACGAGTTCCTGCTTCTGCTCGCCCCGATCGACAGCGAAGAAGAAGTCGTGGAATATGTCGATGCGACGTTGCAACGGCTGAAAGCGCCGTTCTTCATCGACGGATCGGAGATATTCGCCTCGACGTCGATCGGCGTCAGCCTGTTTCCCGATCACGGCCGCAGTTACGACGCGCTGCTCCAGAACGCCGACATTGCGATGTACCGGATCAAGAACGACGGCAAGGGCGCGGTCGCCTTCTTCAACTCCAGTATGGAGCGCGAAGCGCTTGCCCGCATGAAGATCGAGCAATCGTTGCGGCACGCCATCCTGGAAAAGCGGTTCTGTTGTGCCTTCCAGCCCAAGGTCGATATCAGGACCAAGGAGATCAAGGGTGTTGAGGCGCTGGTCCGCTTGCGCGACGACGACGGGGTCATCCAGGCGCCCGGTACCTTCATCAATCTCGCGGTCGAACTGGGATTGATCGACGAGCTCACCCATCTGGTGCTGGCGGAGATAGTGAGATCGATTGATCTCATCAACGAAACTTTCGGGGCGTCGGCTACGATCAGCATCAATGTCGCGGCAAAGCAGGCCAACAATCCCGCGTTCATGCGCTTGTTCGCCGAGGCGCTGGAGGCAACCGGCTTTCCTCGCCGCTTCATGATCGAGGTGACGGAGGACGCTTTCGTCACCAAGACGCGGTTTCAGGACGAAATCGTGCCGATCTTCCGCCAACTCGGGGTCGGCATATCGATTGACGATTTCGGCATCGGCTATTCGTCATTGTCGGCGCTGGCCGATATCACCGCCGACGAGATCAAGATCGATCGTTCCTTCATCAAGGACATCCATCTTCGTCCGCGCAGCCAGGGGATTCTGCGGGCGATCGAATCGCTGAGCGAGGCGCTCGGCATGACCATGATTGCGGAAGGCATCGAAACCTTCGAAGAACTGGCCTACTTGCAGGCGGCCACCCGCATTCGTTACGCGCAGGGCTTTTACTTCGCCCATCCCATTTTCCTGGAAGAGCTGAAGATGGCCGCACCCGCCGCCAGCGAAACACGCGTCAACGAGGCGAGCCGCCCGGTGCAGGAAAATCGCCAGGCCTATGCGCGCCCAACCCGTTATCGCCGCTGAGCGGACCCGCCGCGTTTTATCTGACGCAGGTTGATGTCTTGATGTCCTGGGTCATTCCGGGCCGGCCTCTTCCTTGCTATCTTCGCAAGCATAACCATTTGCCGCTCGCGGGCGCTGATGCGGCATCTTCGATGCACGTTATGGTCCTGCGTAGCGCACTGCATCCTGGAGGGGTGACATGCAACCGGTCTCGATATTTCTGAATATCCTGTGGCTACTGCTCGGCGGCGTATGGATGGCGGCTGGCTGGGTTGTTGCCGCGATCATCATGGCGATTACCATCGTCGGCCTGCCGTGGGCGCGGGCGGCCTTCAATATCGCCGTCTATACGCTGTTGCCATTCGGCCAACGGGCCGTACGCCGCGACAGTCTGACGGGTCAGTCCGACCTTGGCACGGGGCTTTTCGGCCTGATCGGCAACCTGATCTGGCTGGTACTTGCGGGGTGGTGGCTGGCGCTGGGCCATCTCGTCACCGCGGTGGTTCTGGCCGTGACGATTATCGGGATTCCCTTCGCATGGGCCCACCTGAAACTCGCCGGCATTGCATTATGGCCGATCGGCAGGGCGATCGTTCCCGCCTGATTAGGTCTTCCCGATACGGGCGCGTATCGCCTCCTCCACGCTGTGGAACTGGCGATCCGGGCCGAGCAGGGCAGCGATGCCGAAGCGCACGATCGCGTCCTGTGCGCGGGAGGATTCGAGGCGGGCGATGGCAAAGTCGATGCCGTCCTCATGGCATTGCTTGATGATCTCGGCCAGAACCTGGGCTGCGGTAAAGTCGATCTCGACGATGCCGGTCGCCTCCAGCACCAACAGGCGTATCTTTTGCGACGAGGACTTCAACGCCGCGAGGATGTCGCGCCGGAAATCGTAGGCATTGAGGAACGACAGCGGTGCGGGAAATCCCGCGACGATCACACCCGATTCCTGTTCACCGGGAAGATTGGAGCTCACGGGCCACCAGATCGAAGTGCCGGGCACGCGCTCGAGCGGCCGAACGCGGGCGCGCGTCGTGGTCCATATGCCATGCAGCAACGACAGCGCGATGCCAAGGCCGACGCCTTGTTCGATCGGCAAGAGGATGATCCCTGCCGCCGTCACCAGGATCAGCAGAAACTCGCCGAGCGATTGGCGGCCGACGGCCGCGATCTGCCGGAAGCGAATGATGCGAAGCGCGACGAACAACAGAACCCCGCCAAGCGCGGCGTTGGGGATTCGATGCAGCAACGAGGTGCCGAAAACCAATAGTGCAATGACGATGGCAACCGCAACAAGGCCCGCGATCTGGGAGCGGCCGCCGGTTTCGGAAACCACCGCGGTCCGCGGTGGGCTCGCATCGACGGGAAAGGCGCCGATCAGTCCGGCAAAGATACTGCCGACGCCAACCCCGATAAAGTCGCAGTCGACATCGGGCGGCTCGTTGGGGTCGGTCGGAAAGGACCTCGTCGTTGCCGCGGTCTGCACCATCACGACCACCGAAATAATGAGGCTGAGCGACAGCAGGCTGGTCAAGCGGCTCACCGATACGACCGGTATCGCCAGCGTCGGCATCGTCACCGAAATCGTGCCGAGAACGCTGACCCCGCGGCTTTCAAGCCGCAGCAGCACGACCGCGGCAGCGGCCAGTGCAAGGCCGATCAACGCGCCGGGAATCCGCGCATCGATCTGCTCGGACAATGCGATGATGGCAAGCACGCCAAGACCGATGACGAGCGTAAAGGCGTTCGTTTCATTGAGGTGTTCGGCAAGCGTCACAAGACGCTGGAGCATCGGACCTTCGGGCGCCGGCAGACCGAGGATCGCCGGTAGCTGGGAAATCAGGATGTGTACGGAAATACCAGTGAGAAAGCCGATCGTGACGGGGATCGACAACAGATCCGCGATCCAGCCCATGCGGAAAATGCCTGATGCCGCCAGCATCAGCCCGACCATCAGCGCCAGCGCCGCAGCGAGCGTCGCGTAGTCCGGCGAGCCCGTGGCCGCGAGCGCGGCGAGCCCGCCGGCAAAGATCGGCGTGATGGTCGAATCGGCGCCGGACGACAGGAAGCGGTTGCCGCCGAACACCGCAAAGGCCAACGAGCCTGCCACAAAGGCGAAAAAGCCGATCTGCGGGGCGAAACCGCCCAGGCGTGCGGTCGCCATCTGCTCCGGTATCACGATCGCGGCGAGCGTCAGTCCGGCGAACAAATCCCCCCTGAGGTAGGGAAGGCGGTAGTTGGCAAGGGAACGAAAAACCGGCCAGGCTTTGCTGCCGCTGAAGGATCGCGGAGACCCGGAATGATCCGCCATGGTACGCCACCCCTCCTTTATCACCGGCCCCGGCGAAGAGGAGCATTCCTCACCGAATGCGCGACAGAGTTTCGTCCCCGTTTGCGGCCTGTCTGAAGCTTTCCAAGGGGCTACTGGACGATGTCCGCCCGACAAAATCAAGGTCGGCTGCCGCTTCGCCGCCATTGGGGTGGCGGGCAGACCGTTGCCGCGATTTACGATTATTTGCCGCCATTGCCGACGCCGGGCCAATCGGCTAAATGAACCGCGATGCACCCGTAGCTCAGCTGGATAGAGCGTTGCCCTCCGAAGGCAAAGGTCACACGTTCGAATCGTGTCGGGTGCGCCAGTGACCTCATTCCATAAAATGATTTGAAGCGCCGGCGCGCGCATGCGTGCGCCGTACCTCGCCTGTGCCGATGTAGGACGCCAAATCCGGGTGCTTTAACACGAGGCTGGTCTTGGGCCGCCGCTCCCGGGCGCCTGCGAATTGCGCAGATGATTCAGCCCGATGGATCGCGCGGGCGAATGCGAGGCAACTTGATTGGCGGCATCCGGCAAACGGGGATAGCCTCTCATCTGCAACCTCGGCAAAACCCGATCCGGAGAATTGATGATGGCCAACAACGTCGCCGATCTCATCGTGACAACCCTGGAACAGGCAGGCGTCAAGCGAATTTATGGCATCGTCGGAGACAGTTTGAACGGTCTCACGGAGGCACTGCGAAAGCGTCGCACCATCGAATGGGTGCATGTCCGGCATGAGGAGGTAGCTGCCTTCGCAGCAGCCGGTGAAGCGCACATTACGGGTAGTCTGGCGGTCTGTGCGGGATCCTGCGGGCCAGGCAACCTGCATCTCATCAACGGGCTGTTCGATGCCCATCGGAGCCGGATGCCGGTGCTTGCGATCGCAGCGCAGATTCCATCGGCGGAGATCGGGGGCGGCTATTTCCAGGAAACGCATCCGCAGAACCTGTTTCGGGAATGCAGCCACTATTGCGAACTGGTTTCAGATGTCAGCCAGTTGCCGTTCGTCCTGGAGAACGCGATTCGTGCGGCGGTTGGCCTGCGAGGGGTTTCGGTGGTTGCCATCCCCGGCGACGTCGCGCTTCGAAAGGCGCCCGAGCGTGCGCCATCCGCTTCGCGAGGTCTTAGCGTTTCTGCTCCCAATGTTGAGCCGAAGCCGGAAGAGTTGAATGCGTTGGCCTCGATGCTCAACAAGGCGCGGCGGGTCACGCTTTTTTGCGGCCGAGGTTGCGAAGGCGCGCACGATGTTCTGATGAAGCTCGCCGATGCGCTCAAGAGCCCGATCGTGCACGCGCTTGGCGGCAAGGACCACGTCGAATACGACAATCCCTACGACGTCGGAATGACCGGCTTTATCGGATTTTCCTCCGGCTATGCCGCCATGCACGCTTGCGACGTCTTGCTGATGCTGGGCACGGATTTTCCATACAAGCAGTTTTTCCCGACCGATTGCCAGATTGCGCAGGTCGACATCCGCCCGGAAAATCTCGGCCGTCGATGCAGGCTCGATCTCGGTATGGTCGGAGACGTCGGCCAGACCATCAAGGCGCTGCTGCCACTGCTCGAAACGAAGCGCGATCGGGAACATCTCGACCGTGCGGTCGCGCATTATCAGAAAGCACGGGACGGCCTCGATACGCTGGCCCAGGGATCGCCGGGCCGCAAGCCGATCCATCCGCAATATCTTGCGAGAGTTATCAGCGAGGCCGCATCCGATGACGCCGTCTTTACAGCCGACGTCGGCACGCCAACGGTCTGGGCGGCACGTTATCTGAAAATGAACGGTCGTCGGCGGTTGATCGGGTCGTTCGTGCACGGCTCGATGGCAAACGCCATGCCGCAAGCGATCGGCGTGCAGGCGGCGCAGCCTGGCCGCCAGGTCATCACGCTGTCAGGCGACGGCGGGTTCACCATGCTGATGGGTGATCTGATCACGCTGACGCAGATGAAATTGCCGGTCAAAGTTGTCATTTTCAACAATGGCGTTCTCGGCTTTGTTGCGCTTGAGATGAAAGCCGCCGGCTTTGTGGACACCAACGTCGATCTCCAAAATCCTGATTTCGCAGCCATGGCCCGGGCGATGGGGCTATTCGGCCGCCGGGTCGAAGATCCCGGCGAACTGCCGACGGCGATGAAAGAGTTGCTGGATCATCCAGGTCCGGGACTGCTGGATGTTGTCACTGCAAAGCAAGAGCTTTCGATGCCTCCCACCATTACGGCGGAGGAAGTCAAGGGATTCAGCCTCTGGGTCTTGCGAGCTGTCATGAACGGCCGTGGCGATGAAGTGCTGGATTTGGCCAAGACGAATTTGCTCCCGCGCTAAGGAGCCTGTCGTTCCGACCGCGCTTCGGTTATGCTTGAGACCAAACGGGGGCAAGAATGTCATGATGCGAAGGCTTTTTATTCGGCAGGCTGCAGTTGCTGCTTTGCTCGGATGTTCGGTCCTGCTAGCTCTGGGCGCCTCGGTACCCGCGGCGTGGGCCACCGAGGTCACGGTTATGAGCACGGTCGCGCTCACGCCCGCATTCGCCGAACTCACACAGAAGTATCAGACGAGCGGCAACCGGTTGAATATCGTCTTCGGCACCATCGCCGGCCTGAAGAAGCGTATCGACGCGGGCGAAACCGCCGATGTATTGATCCTCTCGCGCCCGGTTCTCGACGATCTGCAGACCCAGGGCAAGATTGTCCAGGGCAGCATCGCCAATGTGGGTAAGTCCTATGTCGCCATCGGCGTACGTGCCGGTGCGCCGTTGCCTGACATCGGCACGGTGGAAAAACTGAAAGCGGTGCTTCTCGCCACCAAGTCGGTCTCCTATGCCGATCCGGCAAAGGGCGGCGCCAGCGGCATCTATTTCGCCAAGGTGCTCGATCGTCTCGGCATCACGGATCAGATGAAGTCAAAGACGGTGCTGGTGCCGGGCGCCGAGGCGGGCGAAATGGTCGCCAAGGGCGAAGCCGAAATGGGCGTGGCCCAGGCCTCGGAATTGGCTTCTGTTCCGGGGACGCAGGTGGTTGGGCCGCTGCCGGGCGATTTGAACAGTGAGATCGTCTTTGCCGTCGGCATCGGATCCACAAGCAACGATCTCGCGGCGGCGAAATCGCTGATTGATCTTCTGACCGGTCCGACAGGCGCGGCCATCCTCAAGTCCAAGGGCATGGATCCGGCTTAACACGGCCTTGCTAGACTAGTTGCCGAGCTTGATGCCGGCATCCTTGATGAGTTTCGCCCACTCGGGCGTTTCTCGTCGGATGACCGCGGCGAACTCGGCCGGCGTATTGCCGACCGGCTCGAGACCAAGTTCGTCGAACTTCTTGCGCAGCTGCGGCATCGCCAACGCCTTGACGGTCTCAGTGTGCAATTTATCCAGAACGTCCTGCGGCGTGCCGGCCGGTGCGACGAGCCCGAACCACGGCACCGCCTCGAAACCGGGGAATCCGGATTCCGCCATCGTCGGCAGGTCGGGCGCGAGCGCCGAGCGCTTGATCGAGGTGATGGCCAATGCGCGCAATTTGCCCTCGCGCGCGAGCGGCACCACGTTCACGATATTGGCGAACGACATGTTCACCCGGTTGGCGAGCAGATCCGGCATCAACGCGGTCGTGCCGCGATAGGCCACGGCTGCAATATCGACATGCGCCATGAATTTGAACAATTCGGCGCCAAGATGCTGCGATGTGCCGACGCCGGCATGTCCATAGGAAAGCTTGCCCGGCTGCGCCCTAGCGAGGGCCACCAGCTCCGCCACGGTCCTGGCCGGCACCTCGGGCGGAACGGCGAGCACGTTCGCCGCGATGAACACTTGAGAGATCGGTGCAAAATCCTTGAGCGGATCGAATGGCAGCGTTCCGTACAGGCTCGGATTGATGACCAGCGAGGAGTTGCCGCCCATCAGCAGAGTGTAGCCGTCGGCGGTCGCCTTGGCGACGCGCTCGGTGGCGATGTTGCTGCCGGCGCCGGGAATGTTCTCGACCACGAACGGCGTGC
>DATHPL010000182.1:0-3557 GCA_035483915.1 Bradyrhizobium sp. | reverse complement strand
CCGGGAAGTCGTCCGCCGATCACGAATACCGCCCCCGGGGGACTTGGATGAGAGCCCTTGGCTCTTTCTCTAAAATCCGCTGTAAGCCATTGATTTTATTGATGGAGGCCACGTCCGGAATTGAACCGGAGTAAACGGTTTTGCAGACCGCTGCGTAACCACTCCGCCACGTGGCCCCATAGGCGGATCAATACAGGTGGCCAAAGGGTTAGGCAACCACCCAGACCCCCACCCGCGCTACCCGTCATACCCATTGGGATTTTGGCTTTGCCATCGCCAATGGTCTTTGCACATGGTCTGCAGGTTTCTGGTGGCCTGCCATCCGCCCAGATATTTCGCCGCGCGATCCGTCGCCGCGTAGCATGAGGCAATGTCGCCGGAACGCCGCGGCCGGATATCATAAGGAACCGGCTTGCCGCTGGCATTCTCGAACGCCTTGACGACCTCCAGCACGCTATAGCCGCGTCCCGTCCCCAGGTTGACCGCAACGCATCCGGGCTGCTCCAGCGAGGCCAGCGCGGCGACGTGCCCCTGTGCGAGGTCTACGACATGAATGTAATCCCGCACGCCCGTTCCATCAGGCGTATCGTAATCTCCGCCGAAAACATTCAGGCGATCGCGCCGCCCAACCGCAACCTGAGCGACGAACGGCAAGAGATTGTTCGGCACGCCCTTTGGATCCTCACCGATCAGGCCGCTTTCATGCGCACCGATCGGATTGAAATAGCGAAGTATGCCGATGCTCCAGGTGGAATCGCTGGCGGATAAATCGCGCAGCATTCCCTCAACGACGAACTTGGTCTGGCCATAGGGGTTGACAGGGTTGAGCGGGTGATCCTCGGTGTAAGGCAGAAACTCCGGATCGCCATACACGGTCGCAGACGATGAGAAGATGATGCGCTTGACGCCGCTCACCTGCATGGCCCGCAACAGGCGATGGGTGCCGATGACGTTGTTGTCATAGTAGTCGAGCGGCGACGTGACGGAATCGAACACCGATTTCAGGCCAGCAAAATGGATGACCGCGGTGCATCCGAATTCATCCAAAACCTTCTCGACAACGGACTGGTCGCGAATATCGCCGTCGACGATCGTCAGCGGCTTCCTACAAATTTGTTGGACGCGTTCGAGTGACGTTCGGCTAGAGTTGCAAAAATTGTCGAGTACCACGACCTCCTTGCCGGCATTGAGAAGCTCGACGCAGGTGTGAGATCCGATATATCCGGCACCGCCGGTTACCAAAATCATTGGAATATCCTCGCGCCCAGTCCAGGGGCTTGTTGGATCTGTTATTGGCTATCCGATGAGTAATTAGACTTCCATGTCGATAACGGCGCCTTAAGATTGGTCATCATCTCGTGAGCGGGCACGAGCCAGAGATTGCTGCTCACGCCCGCCGCCGGCGCCGATAATCCCGCTTCGGCCTGGGCTTTGGTGCGAGGGAGGGTTGTTCGTCAAGGGCTTCCCGGTATCTCGTCAGCATCAGTGCGAAGCTGGCGTTCAGGGCGTCGGCGATGTCGGGCCGCCCTTCAAGACGGGAAAGAATCATCGCGGCCGCCTCGATGGTGGAGAGCCCGTCGCGGCGCGGCTCGCGGCGAAGCTTCCCGTAACGCGACGGCTGCGCGGGTCCGAGGATAACGCGTTGGCACTTCAGCATCCAGGCATTGCGCCACCACAGCGCCTTGGCCTGGCTCCAGGTGCCGTCCAGCAGCACCACACCCTCGATCTCGCGCAAAATGGCGCGCTGGTGTTCTTCCAGTTCGCCCTTGCGATTGATGGCGACGACTTCGTCCGTCGTGTCGAGATCGGTTGCCTTCGCAGACCCCAAATAGAGCACCGCCCAGCGGGACGGATCGGCGACGGGCCGTCCCAAGGCTTTGGAGAGACTAGGCCAGGACAGCCCGATCTTGAGGACCGCTCTTTCAAAGTGCAGAGCCGTCAGGCGAGCCGTGCCAAGCGCCCGGTCCTGTTCCTGCGGATGCTGCAAGATCAGGAGATCGAGACGGCTTTTAATCGGCTTGACGCACTCGCAGACGCATAACGGCGTCGGCTTGCGGCACTGCGGGCACTCCAGCGTCGCCAAGGTCGGGGCGATGCCGTCTTTAGCCTCGGATGGTCTGGACATAGGCCTGCTATACGCCGCGCGGCTGCGGGCTTCAACGGCCCCGGAATGGTCCGGGGTTTGCCGCCGCAAATCCACGCAGCACTCTCCTTACGCGAAACTTCCGGTACGACTTCCCGTATCTGGGGTATCAGCGGGGCGAGGAATGGAATGCGCATAGCGGTGATTGGGACGGGAATAGCCGGCAACGCCGCTGCATGGACCTTGTCAAAACGTTACCCAGTAACCGTCTATGAGCGGGAAATCCGGCCGGGCGGGCACAGCCATACCGTTAATATCGACTATGACGGGACGCTGATCGCGGTCGATATCGGCTTCATCGTCTACAACGAACTCAACTACCCGGATCTGACTGCACTGTTCGACCACCTCGGTGTCGAGACGACGGAAAGCTGTATGAGCTTTGCCGTGACCGCTGATGGCGGCCGCTTCGAGTGGAAGGGCGGCGGCAACAGCTGGTGGGAGATGGCAATAGGGTTGTTTGCGCAGCCGCGAAATCTGCTTGCGCCCGGCTACCTCTGGATGCTCCGAGATATCCTGACCTTCAACCGCCTGAGCGTCGAAGACTACGCTGCCGGACGGCTGGCCGGATTAAGCCTGGGCGATTATTTTCGCCAAAGGAAATTCGCGCCGCGGCTGTTGTCGGACTATCTGGGTCCGATGGGCGCCGCAATCTGGTCGACGCCGGCGCGGGACATGTTGAACTTTCCGGCTGAGAACTTCGTCGCGTTTTTCAGCAATCACCGCCTCTTGCAGTATGACCGCCCGGTCTGGCGAACCGTCAAGGGCGGCAGCCGAAATTACGTCGCGAAGCTGACGGATGCGTTTCGCGATCGCATTCGCCTTGGCTGCGCGGTTACTTCCATCGAGCGGAAAGCGCGTGGCGTTGTCGTGACCGACAGCCATGGCGCCAGCGAAACCTACGATCATGTCGTGATTGCCGCTCACAGCGATCAGACGCTCAACATGCTCTCCGATGCCGACGAGCGCGAGCGCTCGGTTCTAGGCGCGATCGGCTATTCCCCCAATACGATTTACCTGCACCGCGACACCAGACTCATGCCGCGGCGGCGACGGGTATGGGGGGCGTGGAATTTTCTGCGCTGGCCGCGGCAGGGAGCGGCCGTCAACGACGTCGCGGTGACCTATTGGATGAACGAGCTTCAAGGCATCGACAAAAGCAAACCGCTGTTCGTCAGCCTCAATCCTCCCTTCGAACCAGATCCTGCGCTCACTTTCGGTAAGTATATCTGCGAACATCCCCAATATGACGCAGCCGCCTTTGCCGCCCAACGGCGGCTCGATGACATTCAGGGAAAGCGCCATACCTGGTTCTGCGGCGCCTGGACCGGTTACGGCTTCCATGAAGACGGGCTACGGTCGGCCTTGTCGGTTGCGGAAGCCTTGGGTGCCGCCGCGCCCTGGCGCGAAGTCC
>DATHPL010000181.1:0-18867 GCA_035483915.1 Bradyrhizobium sp. | reverse complement strand
GTCATGGGCGTGGCCAAGGCCGCGCTTGAGGCGAGCGTGCGTTACCTCGCCGCCGATCTCGGCGAGAAGAATATCCGCGTCAACGCCATCTCGGCGGGGCCGATCAAGACGCTGGCGGCCTCCGGTATCGGAGATTTCCGCTACATTCTGAAGTGGAATGAATACAACGCGCCGATGCGCCGCTCGGTCACGATCGAAGAAGTCGGCGACAGCGCGCTCTATCTGCTATCCGACATGTCGCGGGGTGTGACCGGCGAAGTGCATCACGTCGATTCCGGGTATCATGTCGTCGGCATGAAACGGCCGGACGCACCCGACATCTCGCTGGCGAAAGACTGACGACGCATCACGTGCCAACCATCTATTACATCCGTCACGGCCAGACCGAGTGGAATGCGCTGGGCCGGCTCCAGGGCGCGCAGGACATCCCGCTCAATGAGCTCGGCCGCGAGCAGTCGGCTCATGCCGGTCATGTCCTCGCTGACTTGTTCAGGCGCGATGGCCAAAACGCGTCTTCGATCGGTTTTGTCGCCAGTCCGCTCGGCCGCGCCCGCCAGACGATGGATCTGGTGCGCGGCGTCCTGAAGCTTCCGCTGTCCGGTTACACGATCGACGACCGCCTGCGCGAGATTGGGTACGGCGAGTGGGAGGGATCGACACTGGCCGAGATGCAGGCGAAAGACCCTGAGCTATTTGCCCGACGCCAGATCGAAAAATGGACGGTGGCTCCGCCGGGTGGAGAGACGTACGTTGCCGTGCAGGCTAGGGTCGCCGACTGGTACCGGGGACTCACCACCGATACGGCAGCCGCCGCCCACGGCGGCACCCTGCGGGCGCTGATGGTCGCGCTCGGCCTCGAGACTCCCGAAAGCGCCGCGGATCTGCCGATCGAGCAGGGCGTCGTTTATGTATTCCGGGACGGCGGATTAGCGAAGTATAGTTAAAGGGCCAGAGCTATCTCCTTTCCCTCTCCCACAAGGGGAGAGGGGGGAAGAAGAGCCGGTCGGCTATTTGACCCTCTGCGCCGTGCGCGTTACGTAAACATGCAACGATCGTGCGGAATGTTAACGGCGTCGAGCGAAGCTAGAGCACCATGTCCCACAACACCTTCGGCCATCTGTTCCGGGTCACGACCTTCGGCGAGAGCCATGGGGTTGCGATCGGCTGTGTGGTCGACGGTTGCCCGCCGCAGATACCGCTGACCGTTGAAGAGATCCAGCGCGATCTCGATCGCCGCCGTCCCGGACAATCGCGTTTCACGACGCAGCGGCAGGAGCCGGATGCGGTAAAGATCCTGTCCGGCGTGATGGAGCATCCGGAGAGCCGGGCGCAGGTCACCACCGGCACGCCGATCGGGCTTCTGATCGAGAACACCGATCAGCGCTCGAAGGACTATTCCGACATCAAGGACAAGTTTCGCCCCGGTCACGCCGACTACACCTATGAGGCCAAATACGGTCTCCGCGATTATCGCGGTGGCGGACGTTCCTCGGCGCGCGAGACGGCGATGCGGGTGGCGGCCGGCGCGATCGCGCGCAAGATATTGTCCGGCGTTATCGTGCGCGGCGCGCTGGTGCAGATGGGACCGCACAAGATCGATCGCGGCAAATGGAATTGGGACGAGGTCGCGAAAAATCCGTTCTTCTGTCCTGACAAGGACAAGGCGGCCTTCTTCGAAAATTACCTCGATGGAATCCGCAAGAGCGGCTCGTCGATCGGGGCAGTGATCGAGGTCGTGGCCGAGGGCGTCCCGGCGGGCTGGGGCGCGCCGATTTACGGCAAGCTCGATGCCGATCTCGCGGCAGCGATGATGAGCATCAATGCTGTGAAGGGCGTCGAGATCGGCGCGGGCTTTGCCGCGGCCGAATTATCCGGCGAAGAAAATGCCGACGAAATGAGGATGGGTAATCAGGGCGTCACGTTCCTGTCCAATCATGCCGGCGGCATTTTGGGCGGCATCTCCACGGGCCAGCCTGTGGTCGCGCGCTTTGCGGTAAAACCGACATCGTCGATCCTGTCGCCGCGGCGCACCGTCGATCGCAAGGGCGGCGAAACGGAGATCATGACCAAGGGGCGCCATGACCCTTGCGTCGGCATTCGCGCCGTTCCGGTCGGAGAAGCCATGATGGCCTGCGTGCTCGCGGACCATTTCCTGCGTCACCGCGCCCAAGTAGGCAATTAAAGTCGGCAAAGCCGGTGGTTAAAATCAGCGGGCGGATGCGCGTAAGTCATCCGCCACGCCGCTCGATCAAAGCTTTGTTGATCCGCGGGAGAGAAGTTTCCAGTCCGCCCCCAGTTTTTGCCAGTTCATCAGGATGTGCAGGTTGGTGGAGCTTTTCTTGCCGTCAGGAACCGACTGGCTTTCTCCGACCCAGTGAAACCGCACGATCGCGGAAGAGCCGACCACACGGACGCTCAAGTCCTGATAGGCCAGCGATATGAATTTAGACTTTCCATCGGTGGCGTTGGTGACAAAGGTCGCTTTGTCCTCGACCCTGCCGTCGGAGTGGCTATAGCTCAGTTCCGGCGCGCAAAGCCCTTCCAGAGTCTTGGCGTCGGCGGCGAACTGGGCGGCGCGGAATGCTTCGACATTCTTTGTCACCGCATCTTCATCTGCGCCGGCAAAGGCGGGGACCGCTCCCAAAAGTCCAATGGCGAGGGCCGGCAAGGCCAATTGGCGACGATTGATATTCATTGCTTCCTCCATTTTTCTATTAGTATGGAGGTCAGTCTTGCAGCCGGTTCATGCTTTGTCGAGCCTGTGCCGGCTGGCGTTGCGGCCTAAAACCCGAGTTCAAGAGCCGATCTCGGCGGTACGCCTTGACGTTGTCGTTGCCCGATCTGTTAATGGTGCTCCATGGACGAGCTTGCCCTGCACAAATTGATCGAATGGCTGATCGACGGCGCAAGGTCGGCGCCCAGCCCACCGGCAATGATGGCCGAGACCTGCGAACGACTGGTTGCGGCTGGCTTGCCGCTGGCGCGCGTCGGCGTCTTCGTCCGCACCCTGCATCCCGATATCGTTGGCCGCAATTTCGTATGGAGGTTGGGCGCCGAAGTCGTGGTCGGCAGCGCCAATTACGAGATGCTGGATTCTGAGGAGTTTCGTTCCAGTCCGCTCGCGATTGTCTTTGGCGAAGGGCGCGAGGTCAGATCGTTGATCGACGGTCCGGACGCGCAACACTTTCCGCTCTTTGACGATCTGCGTGCGGAGGGCATCACCGATTATATCGCGCTACCGCTCCTCAATGTCGACGGCTCGGTGCACGCGTCCAGCTGGACCACGAAACAACCGGGCGGCTTCACCGATGTACAGATCAAGGCCCTCCGCGGGTTGATCCCGCCGCTTTCCCGATTGATCGAGGTCACGCGGCTGCGCTTCATGTCGTCGATCCTGCTCGATACCTATGTCGGCAATCGCGCCGGCGAACGCATTCTCGGCGGGCAGATCCGGCGCGGTCATGCCGAGACCATGCAGGCGGCGATCTGGCTGTCGGATTTGCGTGGCTTTACCGCGCTGTCGGACCGGCTCCCCGCCGAAACCGTGATCGAGATTCTCAACCAGTATTTCGACTGCCAGGTTGCGGCGATCGCAACCCATGGCGGCGAGGTTCTGAAATTCATGGGCGACGGGCTGCTCGCGGTGTTTCCGTTCGACGAATACGTCGGCGACGTCGGCAAGGCCTGCGCCAAGGTTCTCGAAGCGGCCTGCGAGGCGCGCGCCAATGTTGAGGCGATGCAATTTCCGATCGGAGAGACCATCGAGCGCTTCCGCTTCGGCGTGGCGCTTCATGTCGGACGAATTCTCTACGGCAATATCGGCGGCGGCAACCGGCTCGATTTCACCTGCATCGGGCCTGCCGTCAATCTCGCGGCAAGGCTGGAAAAGATGACGAGTCGCCTGCATCGCACGGTGGTTGCGTCGGCCGCCTTCGCGGAGGCCTGTCCTGGCGGCTGGGATGACCTCGGCGAATTTCCGATTGCCGGATTTTCAAAGGCAGAGCGGGTCTATGGCCTCACGGATGAAACGGCAGGCGCGTACACGCTCTCGCCCGCCGTTCACTCTTCCGGCTCCGTGGTGAACAGCAGCGGATAGCCTTTGGCGCGGCCGGCGTCGGTGGCGCGGGTCGCCTTGGTTTCAGCGACATCCTTGGTAAAGACCGCGACCACGCAGACGCCGCGTCGGTGCGCCGTGATCATCACCTTGTGCGCCTGGTCCTCGGTCATGCGGAACTCCGCCTTGAGAACCGTGACGACGAATTCACGCGGTGTGTAATCGTCGTTGACGAGAATGACCTTGTGAAGCCGCGGGCGTTCGACCTTGGTTTTGACCCTGGTCTTCGGCTTGATAACGGTGTCGCTCATGACCTGAGAATACAGCGTTCCGGCTCGTGTTGGTACTAGCGCGGCGAATTTGAAGTTCTATCAATATGACGTCATTGCAGCGGCGGAACCGTCCGCAAATAGGCAAGGATGTCGGCGAGATCGCTCTCTTTCAGTCCGGCATAGAAAGAATAGCCCATCGGCGGCTTGAGCATCCGCCCGTCGCGGGACACGCCATGGGTGATGGCGCGCGCAATTTCCTGATCTGTCCACCCTCCGATGCCGGCCGTGCGGTCCGAGGTGATATTGGCGGCGATCGCTCCACCGGGGCCTGCTTCTGCAAAGACCCGGCCGCCACGGCCAAGCCCGGTCTTGAAATCGGATACGCCCCGCGACCACGCCGAATGGCATTCCATGCAATGGCCGATGGTGGCGAGATAGGCGCCGCGTTTCACCGGATCGGTGAAAGTGGATTTGTCAAATCCACTCTCCGCGTCGGGATAGGAATCGCGGTGGACAGGCGCCTTGTAAATAGGGTCGGAGATCTCATTGCGGACCGGCTTGACCGAGCGCAAATAGGCGACGATGGCGTCGAGATCCTCTGGCAGCAGAGCCTTATAGAAATTGGCGGGCATGATGGCCGCCAGAGGCACGCCGGGAAAGCGATGGTGTTCGGGGCGAATGCCCTCGATCAGCGCCCGTTTGATTTCCGCATCGGTCCAGTCTCCGATCCCCGTTTCAGGATCGGGCGTGATATTCGAGGTGGTGACGACAAAAGCGGGCGTCGAGAACACCCGTCCGCCTGACAACACTTTGTCCTTGATAATCTCGCCATTGGCATCGCGCGGCGAGTGGCAGTTGCCACATGCCAGGATGGTGTTGACGAGATAATCGCCCCGTTCAATGGCCGAGTCGGCCATCGCGGCGCCGACCGATCCAGACAAAAGTAGATACAACGATCCCCAAAGCAGCCCCAGGCGCAACATCGGTCAACCCCAATACCGGTGATCAATGCCGCTCTATGGCACAGCCATGCGGCTCCTGCAAAATCGGCAGGATGTGTGATGCAAATTGCAGCAGCCTTGCTGCTAACCTGAATGTGAACGCTGCAAAATGTTCCAGCTTTCCGTCGGTCGCCATGCGTGCGAACATCATGTGACACGACGGGAGGGCCGCTGATGCGCTGGTATGTCTCGATCGGGGCGGTGTTGGTCGCAAGCGCGATCACCGCAAGCGACGTCGCGGGAGTTGCCGCGCCGGATGCGCGGTTTCGGCACGAGATGCGATCGGCGGACAAGGCGCAGCCGACGGTCGATGTCGAACTCGTGCTCGCGGTCGACGTCTCCTACTCGATGGACATGGACGAACTGGCGGTGCAGCGCGAAGGCTATGCGCAGGCCATCGTCTCGAAGGAGTTCCTCCAGGCGTTAAAGGCGCTGCCGAACGGCAGGGTATCGGTGACTTATTTCGAATGGGCGGCATCGAACGACCAGAAGATCGTCATTCCCTGGCGCATCATCGATGGCCCGGAAACGGCTGATGCGGTCGCCGACGAAATCCTGAAAGCGCCGATCCGCCGCGCTTCGCGCACGTCTATCTCAGGCGCGATCTATTTTGCGATGCCGCTGTTCGAGAACAATCCGTATCCAGGGTTGCGGCGCGTCATCGACATATCCGGCGACGGTCCGAACAACAACGGCCTCCCTGTCACGCCCGCGCGCGATGAGGCGGTTTCCAAGGGCATCATCATCAACGGCCTGCCGATCATGGTGAAGGAGCCTTCCTATTCGACCATGGATATCGAAAATCTCGATTGGTACTACGAGGATTGCGTCGTCGGCGGGCCCGGCTCTTTCGTGGTGGCGATCAAGGATCGTGACAAGTTCAAGGAAGCGATCCGGACCAAACTTCTGCTCGAGGTCGCCGGCCGCACCCCGCCGCGTCCTGTCATTCCGGTGGCCGAAAAAGAGCCGCGGGTGTCCTGCCTGATCGGCGAGAAGATCTGGCAAGACCGGTGGGGACGCTGAAATGAAAGCACGTCACCGCGTGAAACGCGCCACTAGTTCGACATGCGGCGTATGCCGAAACTGGTCGACAGGTGTGACGCCCTCGATTTTGTAGCCGCCCTCGATCAGGATGCGCGCATCGCGGGCGAAGGTCGCGGCATTGCAGGACACCGCGATCACGAGGGGCACTTTGCTGGCCGCAAGCCGTTCGGCCTGCGCCTGCGCACCCTGCCGCGGCGGATCGAATACGACCGCATCGAAGTCCCGCAGTTCTTCCGCCACCAGCGGACGGCGAAACAGGTCCCGCGCTTCCGCGCGAACCGGCTTTAGTCCACTCGTCGACGCCACGGCTTTTTGCAAGCTCGTGATCGCACCGGCATCGTTGTCGTAGGCCGACACCCGCGATTTCTCGGCGAGGCGGAGCGCAAACGGACCTACGCCGCAAAACAGATCGGCGAGGTGTTTGGCACGACGGCAATGTTCCGCGACGAGCGTCGCCAACGTCTCTTCGCCGGCGACGGTCGCCTGGAGGAAAGAACCCGGCGGCAAGATCACCCGCGCTTTGCCCATGGTCACGCCGGGTGCCTGGCGCATCAGCACCAATTCGCCGTGTCGCGTCAGCCGGGCGAGAGCGTGCTTGGCGGCAACGAGCGACAGCGCCGTTACGGCGGCGGACGGCAGCGGGCCAGAGCCCCTGACATCGACATCGAGGCCGCTATCGGTCGCGGTGATTTGAATGTCGAGCGGTTTGCCGATCCCGGTCAGGGGTTCGGCGAGCGCCCAGGCTGCGTCCAACGCACCGTTCAGTCCAGGATCGAGAATTGGGCAACGGTCGATCGGGACGACATCATGCGAATGTGCCGCGGCAAAGCCGACCTTGAGCACGTCGTGCGAACCTTTCCGCGCATGCACGGTCATGCGGCGGCGGCCTTTGCCATGGGCATCGATCAGAGATGAGACCTCGCAATTGATTTTCGCTTGCGCAAGCGTGGCGATGACGAGGTCACGCTTCCAGGCGCGGTAGCGCTCGGCCTCCCAGTGCTGAATGGCGCAGCCACCGCAGATTCCGAAATGCTGGCAAAACGGTTCGATACGTTCCGGGCTCGCTTGTTCGACCAGCACCAATTGCCGCCGGTCCGGATGAAGACCAGGTGCGGCGGTAACTTCGACCGTCTCGCCACCGAGCGTGTAGGGCACAAAGAGACTTCGCCCCTCGGCGAGCGCGACGCCGTCGCCGAGATGGCCGACGTGATCGATGAGGAGGCGCTCAACCACGGCGCGCGCCGATGAAGAATTCGGCGTTGCCATCCCCGCCAGCGATCGGGGAGGGGAAAACCCGGATGTCCGTGCATCCGAGCGAAGCGACGAAAGCGGCGATCTCGTCGCAGACCTCTTGATGCACGGCCGCGTCGCGGATGATGCCGCGCTTGGAGTGTTTGCGTGTGGCTTCGAACTGGGGCTTGATCAGCGCGAGCAGGTGCATCGGCGCCGCCGCCAGAGCAAGAGCTGTCGGCAGGACAGCTTTCAGTGAAATGAAGCTGACGTCGATCACGACGACATCAGGCCGCGCAGGCAGCCGCTTGCCCTCGAGTGAGCGGATGTCGGTGGCTTCCATGGAAACGATCTTGGGGTGGTCATGCAGGGAAGGGTGCAGTTGTCCGTGTCCGACGTCGATGGCGAAAACAATACTGGCGCCGTTGGCGAGCAGCACTTCCGTGAAGCCGCCCGTCGAGGCGCCGACGTCGAGACAGACGTGATCCTCGACCGGAATCGGATATTGCTCCAGCGCGCCTGCCAGCTTGACTCCGCCCCGCGAGACAAAGGGATGGGCCGGTTGTGCCTGTAACGCGGCGTCGGCGGGAAACGTCTCGGAAGCCTTGAGCACCGGTTTGTCATTGACCGAGACGAGGCCGGCTTCGATCGCGGCGCGCGCCCGGGCCCGGCTTTCGAACAACCCGCGCTCGACCAGCAAGAGATCGATGCGTTTGCGGGGGGAGGCCATGTTAAGCGGAGATGAGCCGCGCGGCCGCTAGGGCGACGCAAACTTCGAACGCGGTCAAGTCGTGCCAGATGTCGACAGGCTTTTCGCGTGGCAGAACCAGCGGTGCGCCATGGAGGAAGAGCGCGTGGATCATCATGAGATTGTCGTTTTGGCCGAAATCTTCAACGGTCAGCCCGTCGGCATCGACCAGGCGGCCAGACCGTGCGGTGACTTTCGTCGAACGCCGCACACGATCGGCATAGAGCGTGGGATCGTTAGAATAGCCCAAACAAAATTTCCCGCGCGCGGCCATGTAGCCGAGTTCGTAAACGGTCCCGCCATCGGCGCCGGGTCCGCGGAACGGCGTAAGGTTGGCGATGATGGCATCTGCCTGATTCATCATGGCCTCGTTGGCCTTGAATATACGCAGTGAAGCGTCAGTAGCCTCGCGATCAACCACATTGTCGAGAGGGTAAAGCCCGGTCAGGCCATGGCGGCGGCAGATTTCAGTTTTCTGCCGGCCGACTTCCAGCGCATCAGGCAGGAACACATCGGGACCTGCCAGATAAACGTTCATGGGCATAGCGTTTTCAACCGAAGTGAAAACCGGTTCGCGTTCAAGAAAACGCGTCAGAACAGAGGCGCGTTTTCCAGCGAGGTGAGAACCGGCTCGCGTTTAACGCCTCAAAACCGAGGCGTTGCCGCTCAGGCGAGCTTCACTGTCTCGGTCTTGACGTCCTTGCCGAGGGTTTCGAACACCTTGGCGACAATGCCCTTGGCGTCCAGCCCTGCGCGCGCATACATCGCGTTCGGCGAATCGTGGTCGAGGAATTCATCGGGCAGGACCATGGAGCGCATCCGCAAGCCCCCGTCGAGCATGCCGTGCTCGGCCAGGGTTTGCATGACGTGCGAGCCGAATCCGCCGATCGAGCCTTCCTCGATGGTAAGAAGGATCTCGTGCTCGCGGGCGAGCTTGAGGATCAGCTCCAGATCGAGCGGCTTCATGAAGCGCGCATCGGCAATGGTGGTCGAAAGTCCGTGGGCGGCGAGCTCGTCCGCGGCTTTTTCGCATTCGCCAAGGCGCGTGCCGAAAGACAACAACGCGATCTTGCTGCCCTGGCGCACGATGCGGCCTTTGCCGATTTCGAGCGGGATGCCGACTTCGGGCATCTCGACGCCGCGGCCTTCGCCGCGCGGATAACGTAATGCGCTCGGGCGGTCGTCGATCGCGACCTGCGTCGCCACCATGTGCACCAGTTCGGCCTCGTCGGAGGCCGCCATGATCACGAAATTCGGCAGGCAGCCGAGATAGGCGTTGTCGAACGAACCGGCGTGGGTGGCACCATCAGCGCCGACAAGGCCGGCACGGTCGATGGCAAAACGCACCGGCAGGCTCTGGATCGCCACGTCGTGGACGACCTGGTCGTAACCGCGCTGCAGGAAGGTCGAGTAGATTGCGCAGAACGGCTTGTAGCCTTCGGTGGCAAGACCGGCGGCGAAGGTCACCGCATGCTGCTCGGCGATGCCGACGTCGAAGGTGCGATCCGGAAATGCCTTGTTGAAGATGTCGATCCCGGTGCCCGAGGGCATCGCGGCGGTGATGCCGACGATTTTGTCGTCCTTTTGCGCTTCCTTGACGAGGCTTTGTCCAAACACGTTCTGATAGGAGGGCGCGTTCGGCTTGGCCTTGGCCTGGGCGCCGGTAGCGACGTCGAATTTGACGACGGCGTGATACTTGTCGGCGGAGGCTTCCGCCGGCGCGTAGCCCTTGCCCTTTTGTGTCACGACGTGGACCAGGATCGGTCCTGTCTCCATGTCGCGGACGTTGCGCAGCACTGGCAGCAGGTGATCGAGGTTATGGCCGTCGATCGGGCCGACGTAATAGAAACCGAGTTCCTCGAACAGCGTACCGCCGTCCATCATGAAGCCGCGGGAATATTCCTCGACACGGTTGGCGCGGTTGGCAATGATTTTCGGCAAATGCTTGCCGAGCTGTTTGGCGGCCTCGCGCAGCGAGCGATAGGTTCTGCCGGAATAGAGCCGCGACAGATAGGCCGACATCGCGCCGACCGGAGGCGCGATCGACATGTCGTTGTCGTTGAGAATGACGATCAGGCGCGAGTTCATCGCACCCGCATTGTTCATGGCCTCGTAGGCCATGCCCGCCGACATCGCGCCGTCGCCGATCACGGCGATGACGTTGTTCTTGCCGCCCGACAGGTCGCGCGCCACGGCCATGCCGAGGCCGGCCGAGATCGAGGTCGAGGAGTGTGCGGCGCCGAACGGATCGTAATCGCTCTCGGTGCGCTTGGTGAAGCCGGACAGTCCGCCGCCGGTGCGCAGCGTGCGAATGCGGTCGCGGCGGCCGGTGAGGATCTTGTGGGGATAGGCCTGATGGCCGACATCCCAGATCAGCCGGTCGCGCGGCGTGTCAAAGACATAATGGATCGCGGTGGTCAGCTCCACGACGCCGAGGCCGGCGCCGAAATGGCCACCCGTGACCGAAACGGCATCGATGGTTTCCTGACGCAATTCATCAGCGACCTGCCGGACTTGCTCTACCTTGAGCTTCCGTAGATCGTCCGGAGTGCGGATCGTGTCGAGAAGCGGCGTTTTACTATATGCGGTCACGGCGTCATTCCAATTTTGTCAAAGTCGGGATCAACGGCCCGACAGGAAATGGGTTGCGCAAAAACTAAGCGCAAGCGCCCAAAACCCGCCGATGCCGCGGGCTCAAGGCTCGATCGATAGTCTTTAAGCGTGCCCCGGATCGTTCAATGTGATTTTCATCACCCCAAACCGTCCCCACCTGTCGATCAATTAATCGAGCTACCTGAGGCACTTGACGCTACAGGAACACGCAGAAACTGTGCCCTCGTCAGCCCACAGTCTTCTAGCCTTTACACTAAAATGCCAGCCAAAGCCAATCGGCTTGGGAACCGCCGGGGGAACCGGAGCAACGGTGGAACCCGGCGTTTCCGCTTCTTAAGGGCCATTCGGTGCTCAAATGAGCCCGATTTCGGTGATAATTCGGCCAACTGGACCGCCGTGCTTAACCATTTTGGCAACGCCCCAATGCAGCAGGGCTGGGGTAGCAGGGCGGGGTGCAGCCGTTATTGAACGTCGAGCGGTTCGGTACCGGTGGGCTGACCGCTTGCGTCGGTCGTGATCTTGTCGACCCGGGCTTCCGCCTGGCGAAGCAGTTCCTCGCACCGCCGCTTCAGCGCTTCACCGCGCTCGTAGATGGCAACCGATTCCTCCAGCGGCACCTTGCCGTCCTCTAATCGCTTGACGATCGATTCGAGTTCCTCGAGTGCGCGCTCGAAGCTCAATTTCTTGACGTCCGTCTGGGCGTTTTCGGCCATACTGGTTTTCCCTGGATGCGCTGTCGCGTCAGCGATTGAAATAACAGTGCGGCTTCGAGATGTCGGCTCTCAAGACGCCGAGCCCATCAAGGCGCTGACATGGGCCGCGACCGATTCTTTCAGGCCCTGGAGATCATAACCTCCCTCGAGGACCGAAACAATTCGGCCTCCCGCGGTGCGGTCGGCGAGATCCATCAGTTTCCGCGTCACCCATCCGAAGTCTTCGGCTTTGAGGTTGAGCGAAGCCAACGGGTCCCGATGATGCGCATCGAATCCGGCCGAGACGATGATGAGCTCAGGGCTGAATTTGCTCAAGTTGGGCAGGATCGTGTTTTCGAAAGCGGCGCGGAACTTCGCGCTGCCATCTTCCGGTGCGAGTGGCGCGTTGACGATGTTGTCGTGCTCGCCGCGTTCGCCGCTGGCGCCCGTACCCGGGAACAGCGGCATCTGATGCGTCGAGCAATACATCACGGTCTTGTCGCCCCAGAAAATATCCTGGGTGCCGTTGCCGTGGTGGACGTCGAAATCGACCACGGCTGCGCGGCCAATGCCGTATTTACGCTGGGCATGGCGCGCGGCGATGGCCGCGTGATCGAAGAGGCAGAAACCCATCGGCCGGTTGGTCTCGGCGTGATGGCCGGGAGGGCGCATCGCCACGAAGGCATTATTATGAGTTCCCGCCATGATCGCGTCGGTTGCGGCGACGGCGCCGCCGACGCCGCGCATCACGGCTTCCCAGGTGCCGGGCGACATCGAGGTGTCACCGTCGAGATAGACCAAGCCGCTCGTCGGCGCGACGCGGCGCAATTCGCTGACGTAGTGCTCGTCGTGGCAAAGCGTGACGAGATCGAGCGAGCCTTCCGGCGCGAGTTGGCGCACCAGCGGATCGAACCGGCTTTCGCTTAAGACCTCATCGACCGCGCGAATCCGGTCCGGCCGTTCGGGGTGTCCGGGCGGGGTCAAATGATTCAGGGTCGACGGGTGGGTCAAAAGAAGCGTCGTCATGCATGGCCTTTGCGAGCGAGAGGCGCCGCGTTCGAGGATGCCGCAATGTAAGGGCGGATCGCAGCCGGGGAAAGGGGTCGATTATTTCCGCTTGATGCGGTCGACGGGTGTGGGGCTGACCGGGCTGTTGGCCTGGAAATAGGCGTAAAGCGCATCGGAATCATAGACGCCGAATTGCTGCGCGGCGCCTTCGGTCAGGGCCGTGAAGCCGTCGCCACCAGTAGAGAGATAATTGTTCACCGTGACGCGGTAGCTCTTGGCGAGGTCGATCGCCTCGCCATCCAGCGACATGGAACTCGCAATCACACGCTCGCCAAACGGCTTGGTATCGTCAAAGGCGTAGCTGAATCCTTTCGACACTTGCAGGATTCGCGGCCGCTTGGGATCCAGCCATTGCTGCTCCAGCATCATCTTGATCTGATTTCCCGAAAGCGTGAGCGTGACGAGCTGATTGCGGAACGGTTGGCTTGCGAAGACATCGGCGTAAGTCACCGCGCCATCGTCCTTCGCCGCAAGGTCAGCGCGCAAGCCGCCGGGATTGGTGAAGGCAGCTACGGCTCCGCCATTCGCAGGGGCGGTAGTGACCGCCAATTGCGCATCGGCGACGATATCGCCAAGTACGCTCTCGCCCGCTTCATTCGGCACACGTGACAGCGTGGCCGTGAGCGATCCGGCGCGGCGATTGGCGATGGGAGCGGCGAGTGTGTCGTAGGCCGCAATCAGCGCGGTCTGCTCGGGGGCCTTGGGCAGCGTGTTGCTGCGGACGATGACATTGTCGGCTTTCGCGCTGACGATATCGCGGGATTTCGTATCGAGCTTGACGTCGATCGCGGTGATCAGCGTGCCGTATTTGTCGGCCGAGGTCACGAGCCGCCCGTCGATCTCGCACACATAGGGCTGATGGGTATGGCCGCTGATCACGAGATCGACCGCGCGGTCGAATTTCTTGACGATGTCGACGATGGCGCCGGAGATCGCGGGGCATTCATTATAGTCGCCGGTCGGATAGCCGCCTTCGTGAATCAGGACGACAATGGCTTCAACGCCACGCGCCTTCAATTCGGGCACGAGCGCATTCACGGTTTCGGCCTCATCGCTGAACTCCAGGCCCGCGGCGCTCGCCGGCGAAATAATGCCGGCGGTGCCTTTCAAGGTAAGGCCGATGAAGGCGACGGGGATGCCGTCGAATTCCCTGATTTCGTAGGGTGGAAAAACCGTCTTGCCGGTCGCGGTCTCGACCGTTGAGGCCGCCAGATAGTGAAACTTCGCGCCTGAAAAGGGATGCGGCCCGCGGCATTGATCGACCGGATGGCATCCGCCATCCTGCATCCGCTTGAGTTCGTCCTTGCCCTCGTCGAACTCGTGATTGCCTACCGAGGCGATTGCGAGCCCCATCATCGAGAGCGACTCGATGGTCGGCTCGTCGTGGAACATGGCGGACAAAAGTGGACTGGCACCGATCAGGTCCCCGGCGGCGACGAAGATCGTGTTCTTGTGGCCCTCGCTGAGTTCCTTGACGAGCGTTGCCATATGCTCGGCGCCGCCCGCCGGCACCGTGATCTTTTTGGTCTTGTCGTTCGGATCGGCGATCCTGATCCCGCCCGATGACGCGCGAAGGTAACCGTGGAAATCGTTGATCGCGAGAATGCGCAAATCCACGGTTGCCGATTGCGCCGCCGCCGGCGTGGCCGGATACGACGCAACGATCAGGAAGGCAAAAACCAGTGCGAGCGAATGTCTCATGGCGCGACAATAGAGAAGGGGCGCGACGGTTTCACGAAGCTCGGGCGCTCAAGATTTCTTGCGTGCGAAAAAGGCCTTGAACGCCGCGACGGCTTCCGCCGAGCGCATCCGTTCGCCAAACAAGTGGCTCTCGTGGTCGATCCGCTGGATCAGGTCTTCCGGCTTGTGCTTGAGAAGCTTTCGCGAGGCTGCGACCGCCTCGGCCGGGAGGGCGGCGATCTCACGCGCTACCTTGCGCGCTTCGGCTTCGAGATGATCGGGCTCGACGACCTTGTTGACGAAACCCGCGGCGTGGGCCTCCTCGGCGCCGAGCTTGTGCCCCATCACCAGCATCGAAAATGCGCGCTGATGTCCCATCAACCATGGCGCCAGCATACTGGAAGCGCCTTCCGGCACCAGACCTAGATGGATGAAGGGCGTCGCGAAAGTCGCTCTCGTGCTGGCGATCACCTGATCGCAATGAAACAGCAGCGTGGTGCCGATCCCGATCGCGATGCCGTCGACGGCGGCGACGATCGGCTTGGCGTTGTGCGCCAGCGAGTGCAGGAATTTGATCGCATTGGAGGCGCGGGGCGTACCGGTATTGGAGGTCCCGTCTTTCAGAAAATCTTCCAGATCGTTGCCCGCGGTGAACATCCCCGGTTCGCCTGAAATCATCAGGCAGCGGATCGACGGGTTATCCTGCGCGGTGTCGATCGCCGCGCTCATGTCGCGGTACATGTCTTGCGTGATCGCGTTTTTCTTTTCCGGCCGACGGAGCGCGATGATGCGAACGGCATCTTCATCAGTAACGGTCACATGTCCGGTCATGGGTTTGAACCTCAAGCAATCGGCAATGGCAGGAGCGATCGAAATATCCTACATCATCCATGCGCCTACCCGAAACCGCTGAAGTGCCGTGACAGGGGATGCGGACCACCAGGGGCGAACGATGCAGCTCACCGGAATACATCATCTGACCGCAATTTCGGCGAAGCCGCGCGAGAATCTCGCCTTTTATACGGGCTTGTTGGGCATGCGGCTGGTCAAGAAGACGGTCAACCAGGACGCCGTCAGTGCCTATCATTTGTTTTACGCCGACGGCAAAGCCAATCCCGGCACCGACCTGACCTTCTTCGATTTTCCTGCCGCTCCGGAGCAGCGCGGCACCAACAGCATTTCCGCGACCTCCTTGCGGGTCGCGGGCGAGAAGACCCTTGGTTTTTGGCGCGACCGGCTGCGTCAGGCAGGCGGTCATGTCGGAGACATCGCCGAGGTCGATGGCCGGTTGAGGTTGCCGTTCGAGGACGGTGAAGGCCAGCGGCTGGTGCTGGTCGACGATAGCGGGGCGGGAACTGCCTCGCCGTGGGAAAAGAGCCCAGTGCCGGTCGAGTATCAGATCCGCGGGCTTGGTCCGATCGTGCTGAGTGTACACGAACTCGGGCGCACCGCTTTGGTGCTGACAACCGTCATGAATATGCGGCACGAGCGTACCTACGCCGCGCCGGATGGACAGGGCGAAGTCCAGGTGTTTGCGATGGGTGAGGGCGGACCTGCTGCCGAACTGCATGTGATCGAGCAGAAAGACCTGGCCGCGGCGCGGCAAGGCGCTGGCGGGGTTCATCACGTGGCGTTTCGTACGCCCGACGAGGCGCAATATCATGCCTGGACGCAGCGTCTGCGCGAACTTCGCATTCCCAACAGCGGCGAGGTCGATCGCTTCTATTTTCGCAGTCTATATTTTCGCGAGCCCAACGGCATCCTGTTCGAAATCGCCACCGACGGTCCGGGCTTTGCCACCGACGAGCCGATGGAGACCCTCGGCGAAAGGCTGGCGCTGCCGCCCTTCCTCGAGCCGCGCCGCGCCGAGATCGAGGCTGGTTTGAAGCCGATCGGTTAAGCCCGCGGCCCACAAGTAGCCTCAATCTCTCCGCGGGATTGCCTTGGTTTGGTCAAGCCAGGGTGGAGTCTGGGCCCACCGTATGCTTAGGGGATTCCGCAAACGAATTACCGGCCGCTTTGGAGCCGGTGATGGTGGAGGGCCAATGCCAACCGGGGTGAAGCCGAAAGCAACCGACTCGCACGATTTCGTCGTGATCCCGTCCGATCAGGTACGGGTCGCGCCGTCAGATGCTGAAATCACCGACCTGCTTCGCGCCGCGGCGCGGCAAAATTCCGAAGGCGGCCCTCGCGCCGCTGCCGATCCGTCTCCATCCGCGCCGTCGTCCGTGGTGGCGGTCGATACGACGTTTCGCGCCACCGCCGTCAACGACGGTGTGAGCGCGCGTAAGGGCTCGGTAGGCCGGCGGGCGCTGCGCGCCGTTGCTGCGCTTCTGTTGACGCTGGGAATCGGCGCCGCTGCGCTGAGCTGGCAGACGTTCGGTTACACGGCCAAGAAGGCGCTCTTCACATGGGCGCCGAAATGGGCGATCGCCGCTTCGCTGCCGCTCAACAAGCTCGGACTTGGCGCTGAATCCGCACCCGCGGACGAACCGGCTGGTGCGGTGCCGGCAGAAGCGGAAACTTCTGCATCCACCCCAAGCGCATCTGACAGTGGGACGCCCGCAAACGCTGCGGTGCCGGCAGCCGCTACTCCGTCGTCGGACACAGCACAACAGCTGCAATCGATGGCGCGCGATCTCGCCAGTGCCAACCAGGAGGTCGAGACGCTGAAGGCCAGTATCGCCGAGTTGAAGGCGAGCCAGCAACAAATGACGCGCGATCTCGCCAAAGTATCCGAGCAAGCCGCCAAGGCTAAGATAGCGGCCACGACGCCACACCCGCCCGTGCACAAGCCGGCGCCGGTTTATTCGTCGACATCAACCTATTCGCCGGCAGCAACGCCGGCGCCGCCGCCTCCCGCTTACCGGCCGGCATCGTCATCCTATCCGCCGACGCAAGCCGCCGCGGCTCCCGCTGCTCAACCTTATGTGTCGCAACCTCAGCCATATGTGCCGCCACCGGTTCAGCTTCAGCCCGAGCCCGGATTGGGACCAGCGCCTCGACCACCCATGCCGGTGCAGTAGCGTTTCTTTCCTGTGCGGCATTAACTAAGCGGGCCGGTCAGGCACCTCCGCCCGGAACCAATCAGTGTCCGGCGCGGTTACCGGCTATGTCTTCCCAGGAAAGGGAGAATGCCATGAAGATCGCAAGGATCGTTTCGGTCGGCGCAACTGCGCTTTTCGTCCTGAGTTCGGGGGCTCTCGCCCAACAAGCGCGCACGGGAACCATCACCGAAATCAACCGGCTCACCAACACGATCGCGATCCGGCAGGGGCAAAACGGCACGGTTGGCGCGAATACCGGGGGTGCCGCCGAGGAGTTCAAGATCGGAAGCGGGATTTCGCTGGACGGTCTCCATGCGGGTGACCGCGTCACCTTTACGGCATCCGGCTCCGACGGCACCAAGACGATTACCAAGGTCGACAGGCAGTAGCGAACCGTCGCCGCGGATATCGGCCTGCTCGGTTGTCTGCGGTTAACTGAGCAAGACGGCGTCCGCGCCGTTCACGGCCTCGGCGCTGTCCATCACGGTTTTTTCCAGCGCACCGGCCTGCACCGAAATGTTTTCGGCGAAGAATCTTGCCAACGTGACGTAGCGTTGCGGATCGGCTTCATGGTGGCCGCGCGCAGCCAAAGCTTCACTCGCCAGCATGCATCCGCCGAGCGTCGCGCCGAACAATCGCAAATAAGGAGTGGCGCCGGCGAGTGCCTCGTTGGGCGCCGAAGTCACGCGCTCGAGCAGCCAGCGGCTGGTGCGTTCGAGCGAGGCCAGTGCGTCGCGGAGTTTGGTGCCGGTGGTCCCGAACGCCGGATCGTTGGAAGTTTCGACCTGCTGGACGATACTCTTGAGCTCATCAAGCAGGGCCCAGACCGACTCCCCATTATTGGCCGCAAGTTTGCGCGTCACGAGATCGATCGACTGGATGCCGTTGGTGCCTTCGTAGATTTGCGTGATACGGGCGTCACGATAATGCTGCGCGGCGCCGGTTTCCTCGATAAAGCCCATGCCGCCGTGGATTTGCACCCCGATCGAGGTGGCTTCATTACCGATGTCGGTGGAGAAGGCTTTTGCGATTGGGGTCAGGAGCGCAGCCCGTGCAGCCGCGGTCGCGCGCACCTTCGCATCCGTGGCCCGCATGGAAACATCGAGCGCCACGGCCGTGGCGTAGCAGATGGTGCGGGAGGCGGCGGTCATGGCCCGCATCTGCATCAGCATCCGTTTGACGTCGGGATGCACGATGATCGGATCGGATTCCGATCCCGGCCTGCCGACCGCGCGGCCCTGGCGGCGTTCCTGTGCGAAAGCTAATGCCTGCTGGTAGGCGCGGTCGGCAATGCCGACGCCTTGGAGTCCGACGGCGAGACGCGCCTGGTTCATCATCGTGAACATGCACAGCATGCCGCGATTTTCCTCGCCGATCAGATAGCCGATGGCGCCGCCGTGATCGCCCATGGTCATGGT
>DATHPL010000180.1:0-4581 GCA_035483915.1 Bradyrhizobium sp. | reverse complement strand
GGCGGTTGCGATGTCGCCGCCGAAAAGTTTTTTCAGCCATTCCTGCGCAAAGGCAATCATCGCCTTCTCGCCCTGACTGGAGAGATCGCGGCCGAATGAGCCGGCGACATCGATCACGCATAGCGAGGAGCCGGCGATGTTAGCCGACAACAATGCCGTGCGGGTAGAGTTACTCTGCTCGATAACCGCCTCGTCGCGGCCAAGTCCCAAGGGATTGCCGGGCAATTCCAGCGCGATACGATCGTAGCTGCCGAGCGACAGCTTGGCCGCGGCATCGAGCTGGCGCTTCGGCATTTCGGGTGTGAACTTGATGTTGCCGGCTGCCAACACATTGGTCGACACCGTCACGATCGCAGCGCGCGCCGCGATCTTGCCCGAAGGCGTTTCAACCGCGACCTCCCGATTATTCCAGATGATGTGACTGACCGGCGTCGATAGCGAAATCGGCGCTTGCTCGCCTAATTTGGCGACGAGTGCACCGACGCCCTGGCGGCAACCGATCGCGGCGTTGCGATCCTGCGCGCGCGCTCTGTCGACGACGGAAACGTCACGCAGATCCTTGCCCGTGCCGTTGGCGCCGAGCACGAACTCTGCCGTGTCGGCCCAGTCACCGAGATCTTTCGGAAGCGCCGAGGCGCAGGCAATGTCGCCCCTGCGCGATGCGTCGTCAATGGCGCGGTTGGTGCGCACCAGAGCTGCGAGGAAATATTCGGTTTCGCCGGGGCGCGCATTGCGCAGACCGACGCGGATTCTTTGACCCAGAGGCGCCGCCGAGATATCGAGCCCGGAAGCGCGCGCCAGTCTGACCATCGGATTGGTTTCGGCATTGTGCAGCCAGCGCGCACCACGATCGAACGGTACATCGAAGGTGGCGTTATCGGTCCAACAGCGCCCGCCGAGGCGCGTATCGGCCTCAACCACGATCACCTTCCGATTGGCCGCCTGAACGCGCCGCGCTGCCGCAATGCCGGCGGCGCCTGCGCCGATCACGACAATGTCGGCCTCGCGCGGCAACGGTGCGCCCCAGGCCCGGCTGCCGAGACCCGGCAACACAGCGGCGGCGGCAGATGCCGCAAGGAGATCGCGCCGCGTGATGGTCATGTCAGGTTTCCGGAATTCTTGGCAACAAAGTGAATATCTGGTGAGGGAATTTTCCAACTTGCCGCATCCGGACATGGGCGGCAAGCATCATGGTAAATCAATCATGATTGACCAGCCATTTGCATGAACTAAATTGCAACGGCTTTTAGCCATGCTAAGGGTGGAAAAAGCGGATGGATGAGCCCGAAGTGGCTTAACAAATCCGTTGGGGGGAACAATGGGCGTAATGCTCGACACGGTCGGCAAGTGGATCGCTTCCTATCTTCAGAAGGAAGTGCCCGGCTATGAGCCGTTCACGCCCAGCGACCCGGACCGGCTGCGCAGCATCGTCCAGCCAGGCGACGTTTTGCTGGTCGAAGGCAATAATCGAATCTCCGGCATCATCAAATACCTGACCCAGTCGACATGGTCGCATGCCGCCTTGTTCGTCGGGCCGATCGACGGGGCGGAGGAGCCGGACGGCGAGCCGCATGTCTTGATCGAGGCCAATATCGGCGAAGGCGTGACCTCGGCGCCGCTGTCGAAATATTTCAGCTATCACACGCGGCTGTGCCGGCCGGTCGGCCTGACCTATGAAGACCGCTACACGGTTGGCCGCTACGCCATCAACCGGATCGGCTTCGGCTACGACACCAAGAATATTCTCGACCTGATGCGCTTCCTGATTCCGCTGCCGATCCCGCAGCGCTTTCGGCGGCGAATGATCGCATTCGGTTCCGGCGATCCCACCAAGATCATCTGCTCGGCCCTGATCGCACAGGCCTTCGATGCCGTGCGCTACCCGATCCTGCCGCGAGTCACGCAGGCAGGATCGCGACAGGCCCGCCGCGAAATCCTGCACATCCGCGACTCCTCACTCTATATGCCGCGCGATTTCGACATCTCGCCCTATTTCGAAATCGTCAAACCGACCATCGTGCACGGGTTCGACTACACCGCCCTGCATTGGGCCGACAAACAAAAGCCGCTCCTGGAGGTAGCGGGCCAATTCGGCGTGTTTCCAGAAGCGCCGCCGCTTGTTCCTGAAGAGATTGACGAGGAAGCGCCGCTTCCAGTTGCGTAAATAACGCAAGCAGCAATCTCCGCCGCGGCTTTTCGCGCGGTACCCGCCATCAACTACCGGTCCCCCACACGCCCATCCCGATCCAATGCGGCGGCAAGGTACTTGCCGAACCGTTGTGCCGTGGCTACTTCTCGCGAGGGCTTTCGCAAGAGGTCAACCCGATCATGCTCGATGCCGCCGTCAAGGCACTGTCGCAAATCCTGTCGCCGCCGATGCGGTCGATCCTCTGGCGCTCCATTGGCCTCGCGCTGGTACTGATCGCGGTGCTGGCGATCGGGCTGCAACGTCTGTTGAGCTGGCTTGCAACCTCGGGTGAAGTCTGGGCCGAAGCGCTTTTGGGCCCGTCGTTCCAGACGCCGCTCGATATCCTGGCGTGGATCGTTTCGATCGCCGCCGGTCTCGGCGTCGTGTTCGGCGCGGTGCTCTTAATGCCGGCCATCACCTCGCTCGTCGCCAGCCTGTTCGTCGACGACGTCGCCGACCATGTCGAGCGCGAGCATTATCCGGCGGAGCGGCCCGGCACCGCACTGCCGCTTCCGCTTGCGATCACCGAAGGCGTCAAAACCGCGTCACTGACGATTCTGGTTTATCTGGTCGCGCTGCCTTTCGTTTTGTTCGCCGGCGCAGGCTTCATCATCTTCTTCATCGCCACCGCATGGCTTCTGGGGCGGGAATATTTCGAACTGGCGGCGATGCGGTTTCGCAGCCCCAAGGAAGCCAAGTCGATGCGCAAGGAGAACGCCGCAACCGTGTTCACGGCGGGGCTCATCATCGCGGCCTTTGTGTCGATTCCGGTCGTCAATCTGGCGACGCCCCTGTTCGGCATGGCCTTCATGGTTCACATGCACAAGCGCCTGAGCGGGCCGCGACCGGAACTCATCGAGCCCAGGCGAAAGGCGGACCTGCCCGCCCGCTGATCGGGCGTCGGCATCGGATCGATGTTCCCCGACTAATCTCTGGATGTGATTGTCTTGCCCGAAATCCATTTTTCGATTTCGGAGGGTTTGATAATTCTCTTCGGCGTGACGGGATTGAGCGTTCCGGCGCTGATCTCGGTGCCGGCCGCAATTTTGCCCGCGGCAAACCGTTTGGCCTCGGATTCGTTCGCAAACGTCTCCGAGCGGCGCGAGTAATGTCCAGTCTTTTGGTCGTCCGGAAGATGAATCGAGACGTACCACGTTTTACGATCATTCTTTATCACGATGGACCGGTAGCCTTCCCCGACACTGTCGCTGAATTAGTCGCGACGGGTTGGCTACGGGTTCATGCGGTGACGTCCGTACGATGCCACGAAATACGAAGCGGAAATGGCGTCAGGGACCGGCGCACTTGTATCAGCGCGCCACCAGCGGACAGCCGCCCTCCGCCAGCGACCGGAACGCCTGATCGCCCGGAATGGTGGCCAGGATCTTGTAGTAATCCCACGGCCCCTTGGATTCCGAAGGCGTCTTCACCTGCGCCAGATACATATCGTGAACCAGCCGGCCGTCTTCGCGCAGCTTTCCGCCTTTGACGTAGAAATCGTTGACCGGGCGTTCCCGCATTTTCGCCATCACGGCCCTGGCCTCATCGGTGCCGGCGGCGGCGATCGCACCGAGATAATGGTTGATGGCCGAATAGACCGCCGCTTGTGGCATGGTCGGCATCCGGCCGAACCGCTCAAAAAACCGCTTTGACCAGGCACGCGTCTCTTCGTTGCGGTCCCAGTAGAACGCCGTGACGAACTTCAAGCCCTGCGCGGCCTGGAGCTGCATGCTGTGTACGTCGGAAATGAACACCAGGAGCGAGACGATGGTTTGATTCTTGGTCAGGCCAAACTCGTTCGCCTGTTTGGTGGCGTTGACCATGTCGCCGCCGCCATTGGCAAACGCCACGACCTTCGCGCCGGAAGCTTGCGCCTGTAACAGATACGAGCTGAAATCCGCGGTGTTGAGCGGGTGACGCACGCTGCCGAGCACCTTGCCTCCGGCTGCCTTCACCGCCGCCGTTGCGTCGGCCTCCAGCGAATGCCCGAAGGTGTAATCGACCGTGAGGAAGAACCAGCTATCGCGTCCCTCCGCCACGACCGCTTTCGCCAGGCTCGTGGTGAGCGCATAAGAGTCATAGATCCAGGAGGCTTCGGTCGGGGTGCATGACTTGCCGGTAAAGGCCGTGCTGCCTATAGCTCCCCCGATCACAATTCGATTTTTCTCGGCACCAAGTTGCGAGACGGCGAGCGCGACGGCGGAATGGTCGAACCCGATCGCCATATCGACCTTGCCGACATCAAACCATTCACGCGCAATGGCCGCACCAACATCGGACTTGTTCTGGTGATCGCCGGATACGATCTCGATCGGCTTGCCGAGCACGGTGCCGCCGAAATCCTCCACCGCCATCTTGGCCGCCACCACCGAGCCCGGACCGCCTAAATCAGC
>DATHPL010000179.1:0-8263 GCA_035483915.1 Bradyrhizobium sp. | reverse complement strand
GAGCTCCGACTAACTGCTTACGTTTCCGCCTTGTCGTAAGACGTTTTAAAGGGTTAGACAATCTTTCATGCAATGCGGCGGGGCGGAACTGCGGGGAGAATAAATGCCATCGGATCAGGCACTCATACGGTCAACGGCATGCGCGATCGTCGACCAGCTCAATTCCGGCGAGGTCACGCCGCTGGATTTGCTCGACGCGCTGGAGAACCGGATCGCCGAGATTGACGGCAAGACGAATGCCCTGCCGATCCTGTGCTTCGATCGGGCACGTACGCAGGCCAAAGCGCTGATGCAGAAGCCGGCCGGCGAACGCGGCCTGCTCGCCGGTATGCCGGTCCCGATCAAGGACCTCACCAACGTCGCCGGCGTGCTGACCACGCAGGGCTCGCCGATCTACAAGGACACCGTTCCCACAAGCTCCGACATTGTCGTCGAGCAGATCGAGGCTGGCGGCGGCGTTGTCTACGCCAAATCCAACACACCCGAATTCGGCGCCGGCGCGCATACCTTCAACGAAGTATTCGGCGCAACGCGCAACCCGTGGAACACCTCGCGTTCGGCTTCCGGCTCTTCCGGCGGCGCGGCGGTTGCGCTTGCAACCGGCATGGCCTGGCTCGCCCACGGCACGGACATGGGCGGCTCACTGCGGAACCCCGCAAGCTTCTGCGGCATCGTCGGCCTGCGCCCGAGCATCGGCCGCGTGCCGCATAGTCCGGCTTTCAAGATCGATCGCAACCTGACGGTCCATGGGCCGATGGCGCGCAATGTCGAGGACATCGCGCTCTTGCTCGACGCGATGAGCGGTGAGCACCCTGCCGATCCATTGTCCCTACCGCGCCTGCCGACGTCGTTTCTATCTGCCGCGCGTTCGGGCAAGCGACCCAGACGCGTTGCCTATTCGCCCGATCTCGGCATCACCCCGGTCGATCCGGAGGTCGCCGCGATCACGCGCAAGGCGGCTTCTCGTTTCGCCGAGGCCGGCGTCATCGTCGAGGAAGCCCATCCCGATCTGCGCGAAGCCCATGAATGTTTCCATGTGCTGCGCGCTTTCGACTTTGCGATTTCCAAGGCCGCGCTGTTGCGCAGCAAGCGCGAATATCTCAAGCCGGAAGTGATCTGGAACATCGAGGAAGGTTTGAAACTTTCCGTCGAAAAGATCGAGCGCGCCGAAGCGCAGCGCGTCGCGATGGCGGCCCGCACGCTCGAGTTCTTCAAGACCTACGATTTGCTGCTGACGCCGGCCACGATTGTCGCGCCATTCCCGATCGAGAACCGTTATGTCGCCGAATGCGCCGGCAAAAAATTCGACAATTACGTCGAATGGCTCGGCATCGTTTACGCCATTACGCTCGCCTGCTGTCCGGCGCTGTCGTTACCGTGCGGGTTCACCGCATCGGGTCTGCCGGTCGGGTTGCAAATGGTGGCAGCGCCACGCGGCGAAGCACCGTTGCTCGCCGGCGCGAAGGTATTGGAAGATATTCTCGGCGTACGCGGCACCACACCGATCGACCCCAAAGCCGCACCGCAATAGGCGCGCGGTAGCGCGGAAATTCGCAAAGCAAATCGGCGATTTGGGCGCTGGTGAACGGCTCGCCCGCCGCTATAATCCGCGTCGAAAAAAGAAGCATTTTGGGGGAAGCAAACGTGACCGAGCAAGCTGCAAGTTTGAGCGCAGACGACCATCTCGATATCCATGACGTCCAGCGCCGGGTGAAGGCGATCTTCATCGGCTCCGTCGGCAATCTTGTCGAGTGGTACGACTTTTACGCCTATACGGCGTTCGCGCTGTACTTCGCGCCGGCCTTCTTCCCAAATAGCGATCCGGTGGTGCAGCAACTCAACGCCGCGGTGCTGTTCGCCGCAACCTTCCTGGTGCGCCCGCTGGGCGGCTGGCTGTTCGGCTATATCGCCGACCATCACGGCCGGCGGCTGTCGTTGACGCTATCCGTCCTGTGCATGTGTTTCGGCTCGCTGATCATCGCGGTGACCCCGACCTATGCCTCGATCGGCCTGGCCGCGCCGGCGATCCTGGCGTTAGCGCGCGTCATCGAAGGATTGAGCCTCGGCGGCGAGTACGGCGCCAGCGCGACCTATCTCAGCGAGGTCGCCGACGCCAAGCACCGCGGCTTCTATTCGAGCTTCCAGTACGTCACCCTGATCGGCGGCCAGCTCACCGCGATCATCGTGCTCCTGCTTCTGCAAAAGGTCTTCCTGACGCCGGAGGAGTTGAAGGCCTGGGGCTGGCGTATCCCCTTCGTGATCGGCGCGATGCTTGCAATCATCGCAGCCGTGATGCGGCGTAATCTGCATGAGACCGAAGCGTTTGAGGAAGCCAAAAAGATCGTAAAGCCGACCGGCTCGATCATGGGTCTGTTGCAATACCCGCGCGAGCTTCTGCTGGTGGTTGGATTGACCGCGGGCGGCACCGCGGCCTTCTACACCTTCACGACTTATATGCAGACCTTCGTCAAATTGTCGGTCGGCCTCACCGAGGATCAGACAACCTTTGTGATTTTCGGCACATTGGTCTTCGCAACCATCTTGCAACCGATATACGGCGCCATATCCGATCGGATTGGCCGCAAACCGGTCTTGATCTTCTTTGGCGTGGTAGGAACGCTCGCCACCGTGCCCATCCTGACCGAGTTGAAAGCCAGCAAGTCGCCGGCGATGGCGTTCCTCCTGATCTGCGCGGCCTGGATCTTCACGGCCGGCTATACCTCGATCAATGCAGTTGTCAAAGCAGAGCTGTTTCCGACCAAGATTCGCGCGATGGGTGTCGGCCTGCCGTATTCGATCACGGTCTCGATCTTCGGCGGCACTGCGCCTGCGGTCGCGCTCTATTTCAAGAGTTCCGGCCATGAGGAATGGTTTTACTATTATCTCTCCGGCATCATCTTCCTGTCGCTCCTCATTTACGCGACCATGCGAGATACCAAGCATGAATCGGCGATGCATCGCCACGAATAGAGCTGCTTTAGTGGAGTGGAGTTGACATTCGCTACGCACCCGGCAGCAAACTCGGAAAGCGAATGTCAAATCCTAAACTCCACTAGAATCTTGAATTTTGTAGTGGTCCCTTAATTCTGACATTCGCAAAAGTGCAGGCCGAGATGGGATGCGAATGTTAGAACTGGACCACTAGGGCGTCACCTTTTTTTAAAGAGATGACGCTCCGAAAAACACGGAGACGCGCATGTCCACTGAACGATTTCAATTCACAGGTTCGGAGGGCCAGCAACTGGCTGCCGCACTCGAGATCCCGGAGGGACCAGTCCACGCCTACGCGCTGTTCGCGCATTGCTTCACCTGCGGCAAGGATGGGCTAGCGGCCAAGCGGATCGCGGTCGCGCTGGCGGCCAAGGGCATCGCGGTCTTGCGGTTCGATTTCACGGGCCTCGGTTCGAGCGAAGGCGACTTCGCCAACTCGACCTTCTCTTCCAATGTCGCCGACCTCGTGCGCGCCGCCGATCACTTGCGCCAAACCCACGAGGCGCCCGCGCTCCTGATCGGCCACAGCCTCGGCGGCGCCGCCGTGCTGGCCGCAGCCAGGCAGATTCCCGACGCCAAGGCGGTGGTGACCATTGGCGCTCCGTCCGATCCCACCCATGTCACCGGCCAGTTTGCCGATTCAATCGACAAAATTCGCGAGCGAGGCGAGGCGGAAGTTTCCCTCGCCGGCCGTCCCTTTACGATCAAGCGCGCCTTTCTCGACGACATCGCCGAAAACAACCTGATGGATCACATCACCAAACTGCACAAAGCGCTGCTCGTCATGCACGCGCCGAGCGATGACACTGTCGGCATCGACAATGCGACCCGCATTTTCGTCGCGGCCAAGCATCCCAAGAGCTTTGTGTCGCTGGCGGGTGCGAACCATCTGTTGAGCGACCGGCGGGATGCCGCCTATGTCGCCGATGTCATTGCCGCCTGGGCCTCGCGCTACGTCGATGCCCAAAAGCCCGATGAAGCTACCGATGAAAGCAACGCACCGCGCGAGGTCGTGGTTCGCGAGACCCGCAACAGCAAATTCCAGCAGACGGTCACTGTGGGGCCGCATCGGTTGCTGGCGGATGAACCTGCGGGCGCCGGTGGCGACGATACCGGGCTTTCGCCTTATGACTTCGTGCTCGCGGGCCTCGGCGCCTGCACCTCGATGACCATGCGGCTTTACGCCGATCGTAAATCACTGCCGCTGGAGCGCACCACGGTGACGCTGAGGCACAACAAGATTCATGCGGAAGATTGCGCCGAATGCGAAACCAAGACGGGCATGCTCGACCAGATTGATCGGGTCATTACGATGGAAGGGCCACTGGACGCCGAGCAGCGCAAGAGATTGATGGAAATCGCCGACAAATGTCCGGTGCATCGCACCCTGACTTCGGAGATTCGGATTCTCAGCCGCGCGGCAGATTGAAGACGCCGGAAGACGCCTGCTCAGTGTGTGGCGTTTGACGTCTCCAACGGCGGAACGCGGAGCACGCCGCGCAGGCCGGCGGCCGAGCCCAAGAAAATGCCGGCTGCTGCGACGAAGGAAGAGAACGCCAGCGTCGAAATGCCGGTCAGCCCCTGCCCAATCGAGCAACCTAGCGCCATCGCGCCGCCTGATCCCATCAAGGCTGCGCCGGTAATCGAACGGAGCATGTGCTGCGGCGACGTATAGCCTTCGAGGCGAAAGCGGCGCGTGAGAAGCGCCGCCAACAAGCTGCCAGCGAACACTCCGAAAACCATGGCGATGCCGAAATTGAGCGTCAGCCCGGTCGACAGCATCACATATTGCATGGTATCGGCGACCGGCGCGATGAAGGTCAGTGAGGTGACGGCGGCCGGATTGAAATCATCCGCGCCCAGATAGCCCGTCGCAAACCAGCCCGCCGCAACCAGCAGGCCGACCGCAATTCCGGCGGCGATCTGCCCTCCCGCGCGCCGGAACGGCGTGTGAGAAAACGCGAAGATAACCAGGACAACTGATATCACCGAAACCACAATCACCCGCGCGGAAACCTCGCCGCCGATCGTCCGCAGCAGTTCCGGCACCGTCAGATAGACCGGCTTGGTCGACGATAGCTGCAAGAGAGCGATCCGCGCGGGCGCGATCAATCCTCTCAGCGTCATTTGCGCCGTGATGCCGAGCACGATCACAACAACGAGCGAACGGAGATTGCCTCGGCCGAGAAGCACGAGCGCGCGCGAGCCGCAGCCGTTCGCAAGCACCATGCCGTAGCCGAACAAAAGACCACCGGCAAACATCAGCGGCGCCGAAAACGACGGCTGGAGATAGACCGATTTGGAAAGATCGACCACTCCATATCCTGCAAGGAGTTGCGTTGCGACGAGCGCGACCGCAAGCGCCAGCGCAAAGGTGCGGATCAGGCGGCTGTCACCTTCCGACCACCAGCCGCGCAAGCTGCTCAAAAGACAGAAGCCGCTCAAAAGCGCGACGACGCCATAGGCCAGCCCAATCAGCAGGCCCGCGCCGACGACAATGTTGAAATCGGCCGGCATTGTTCTCGCTATGGCCGCAGGATGATGCGGTCGCGCGAAGAGCCCGCAACCGCAAGGAACGCAGCCTTCGCGTCTTCCAGGGGATAGACCGCGCCTGGCCGAATCGCGAACGGCTTGAGATGCTCGCTGAGGAAACCAGGAACCAATTCGCGAAGCACCGCTCCGGTCGCGATCGAAGAAAGGCCCAGTGTATCGATCCCGACATAAGTGTGCTGGCCGCGATAAAATTCGAGAATATTGAACTGCACGATGCGGTCGATGGCGGCGATCAGGATCTGGCGCCCGCGCAACGCAAGCGATTTGTGTGCTGCCTGAAAATAGGGATCGCCGACGGTGTTGAACACGATGTCGGCCCCCTTCCCGTCCGTCAATTCGCGAACGCGGGCCGCGACGTCGCTCGCCGAGGAATCGATCATCTCGACGGGCCCATTGGTATGGCCGGGATAAGCCTCCTGCTGGCGTGAGACGCCGATCACGCGCGCGCCGCGCCAGCTTGCGATCTGCACGGCGGCCTGTCCGACCTTGCCAGTGACGCCGAATATCAACACCGTCTCGCCACTCTTTGGCATTCCGGCGCGGCGAAAGCCTTCGGTCGCGGTCACGAACGGCACGCCGATGCCGGCCGTTTCCGCCCACGACAGGTTCCTTGGCTTCTCCACGACCGCATCGGCCTCGACGACAAGATGCGTGGCATGGGTACCGTCGCGGCGGATGCCGAGATCGCCGGACGAGCCGAACACTTCTCGGCCGGTCATGCCGGCGGGGCCGTCGATCACCACACCGGCATAGTCGCGGCCCGAGGTGCGCGGAAATACCGCGTAAGGCATCAATCCGGTCGCCGCCTTGATGTCGGAGGGATTGACGGCTGCCGCCTTGATCTCGATCAGCACCTGGTCGTCGCCGCGCGACAACGGATGCCGCTCGACAACCGGCGACACCTCGGCCGGCGTCGCGGCCTTGAGGTTCAGCCGTGAGCAACGCGCCTCGACCGATACCGGAGGGGTGTTTGTTTTATTCTCTGACAGCATCGCACTTTCCGGATTTTCGAAAATCACTGCATCAGCCGAAATTGCCGAAAGCACGGCAGCTTCGTCTCACCCACGCTTAGCGCAGTTTCCGTAAATGCGACAATGCCAGCTTGCGGCTCGCAGCCACCCTCCGCCGGGTGAGGCGAGCGACTTTACCGGTTCGGATCGGGATAGACGAGGCTGCGCCAGCCCGAGCGGTCGAACGGCCTCCATTGGCCTTCGGTCTGGGCAAGGCGATCGGCCACTGCGTAGACCACGGCCGGGTGATGACCCATGCCGCAGTGGCTGCTTTCGACCTCGATGCTTTCGGCAATCGCCGACGAGGTTTCCTTGCAGCCCTCCCAGGCGCAGATGCCGTCGGTGCGGCTGAAGATCGCCGTGGTCGGCACCGGAGGCGGTTCCGACAGCGATCCACCGAAGCGATGATCTTCTTCGGCGCGGCGGCCGCTTGCCATTTCATAAACACGCCAGGCGTTGGTCGCCCTCGGATGACCGGCGAACGGACTGCCAAGCGTAATCACCGAACGCACCCGATCGGGCATCATCTTGGCGAGCTGACGCGCATAAAGCCCGCCGAGACTCCAGCCGACCAGGCTGATCCGGCGTCGATGCGTGTCGCTCAGTTCGAGTACGAGATCGACCATCGCGTGTTGCACGCCGTCGCGCAGCCCGAGATTACGGCCCTGCCGCCAGCCGCTGACTGCATAACCCTTGTTTTGCAGGAAGCTGCGCAAAGGCCGGGTCGAGGTGTCGGACGCAACAAGCCCCGGAAGCACAAGCACCGGGTGCCCGTCGCCCCGTGGCGCCAGGCTCAAAAGCGGCAAGGCGCCGATGAAGGCGCCGAACTCATGGATCGCGCGCCCCTCGAGAAACATCAGGGCCTTCGACGGTGGACGCAACGTTTGGGCGGTCGCTGACATCGGATGTTTCCTGGCTCAGGTAAAAGCTATGACGCCGATTCGATCATTCAAGCCGCAGCCGACCGGCAGGACAATAGCCGCCGCGGGCAAAACGCACGTAAATCACACCTGGCGCGGCGGCGCGTCCGGTCGATCTCTTGCGGCGCAACGTGGAAACGCGTGGAAAAAATAAGGCCCGCCAAAGCGGGCCTTGAAAGGTGACGCTACCTGGAAAGTGGCGATCAGGCCGTCTTGGTGTAGACCTTGGTCAGGTTGTCCTGAGCGGTCTTGGCACCCTCGGTGACGAGCTTGCCGAGATACTCGGTCGAAGCCTTGGCACGTGACACGACGGTCTCGCCATGCGCGCGCAGCAAATCCGACTGGATCTGGACGGCTTCGTTGAACGACTTCGCGGTCGCGAGCTTGTCGACGCCGGCAAAGAACGCCTCGGCATCCTGGTAGAGCGCCTGCTGGATGTTGCGGCTGATCTTGGCGACTTCGCTGACCGAACCCGTCACAGCGGACTCGATGACTTCGGTGGCCTTCTCCGAACCCGCGTAGAACTCGGCAGCACGTCCCTTGGCAGTTTCAGCCTGCTTCTTGACGAAATCGCGGGCAGCCTCGGGGACTTCCAGGTTCTGGAAGTTCTTGAAGGCTTCAGTTACGGGCGCGAAGGCGTCTTTGAAGCTGTTCAGCACAGAATTGGTCTCGGTGGTCATGGGTCTCTCCATCCTCGGTTTGAGCTATGGGCTCACCCCGTCCACTTGGCCCGGGGTGACCTCCATATGGCATAGTTAATGGTGCACTGCAATATCGATGTTGCGATGC
>DATHPL010000178.1:0-7454 GCA_035483915.1 Bradyrhizobium sp. | reverse complement strand
TTCGGCGCGATCATCCGGGTAGCCCGAGAACACTCCCGGAAAACCCCAGCTATTGATAAAAGAGCTTTATCCCGCCGGCGGCCGAACCGCCCGGGACGCGGGTTTCTAAGCCATTGGGCCCTCAAATGTCAATCCAAGGGCGCCTAGGGCCATGGAACCTGCAAAAAGCCCATTGCTGAGGTCATCGGCGTCCCCTCCAAATCGTTATATAACATAACTAATTCAGGAGGACGGGCCGAAAGGCCGCTGGCGGGAGGGAATAGATGCCGAGGTTGAAGCTGCCCAATATCGACGATGTCGTGGCGATCGATATTCACACCCACGCCGAGGAGCCCTGCGGGCTGCATGGCGACGACGGTTACGACGACTTCCAGGCCCAGATGGCGGCCTATTTCAAATCGCCGAACCAGCACCCGCCGACAGTTGCGGAAACCGCCGCCTATTATCGGGCGAAGAAGATCGCCGCCGTGATCTTCCCCGTCGATGCCGAACGCGAGACGGGCTTTCGCCGCTACAACAACGACGAGATGATCGAGGCCGCTTCAGATAATTTGGACGTACTGATCCCGTTTGCGAGCATCGATCCGCACAAAGGCAAGCTCGGCGTCCGCGAGGCGAAAAGGCTGATCGAGGAATTCGGCATCAAGGGCTTCAAATTCCATCCAACCATGCAGGGCTTCTATCCCAACGACCGCATGGCCTATCCGCTCTATGAAGCCATCAGCGACGGCGGCGCCATCGCGCTGTTTCACACGGGCCAGACCGGGGTCGGAAGCGGCATGCCGGGCGGCATGGGAATGCGGCTGAAATATTCCAACCCGATGTATATGGACGACGTGGCGGTGGATTTTCCCGATCTCAAGATCATCCTCGCCCATCCATCCTTCCCCTGGCAGGAGGAAGCGCTGTCGGTCGCGACCCACAAGCCGAACGTCTATATCGACCTCTCCGGCTGGTCGCCGAAATACTTCCCGCCAATCCTGGTGCGCTACATCAATTCAATTTTGCAGGACAAGATGCTGTTCGGCTCCGACTGGCCGGTGATTACGCCGGATCGCTGGTTATCGGATTTCGCCAAGCTCGACATCCGCGACGAGATCAGGCCGAAGGTGCTAAAAGTGAACGCGCGAAAGCTCCTGAACATCTAGAAGTAAGTGCGGCATCGAAACCTGCCGACAACAAGAGAGAACATCCCGTGACGATCAAAGCCGTTGTCTTCGACGCCTATGGCACGCTCTACGACATTCAATCGGTGGCGACCGTCACCGAGGAAGCCTTTCCCGGATATGGGGACATCATCACGCAAATCTGGCGTATCAAGCAGCTCGAATATAGCTGGCTTCGCTCGTTGATGCGCCGCTACGAGGATTTCTCCGTCGTCACGCGAGAGTCCCTGGCCTATGCGCTGCGGGCGCTTGGGCTCGCTCACGACGCGGCCGCCTTCGACCGGATCATGGACAAATATCTTCACCTCGATCTTTATCCGGATGCGCTGTCGGCACTTGCCGCCCTGAAAGGACGCAAGCTTGCGATTCTTTCCAACGGCTCCAGCGACATGCTCAACGCGCTGGTGAAGAACACCGGATTGGATCGCGTGCTCGATGCGACCATCAGCATCGATGAAAAGCGGATCTTCAAGCCCGCGCCGGACGCCTATACGCTGATTGAAGAGAAGCTGGGCGCGCGGCCCAATGAGGTTCTCTTCGTGTCCTCCAATCCGTGGGACGCTTGTGGCGCCAAGGCCTTTGGACTAAACGTCGCCTGGATCGAGCGGGTGACGCCGCAGGCGATGGCGGAAGCCTGCATCAAAAGCGACGTCGTTCCGCCATTGACGATGTTCAAGGCCCTGCGTACGCAAATGGACGAACTTGGCCTTACACCCGATCACCGCATTCGCGCCTTGTCAGAATTGCCAGATCTCCTCGCCCATGAGTCTTGAATCCGTCCGCGCTTTCTTCGCTGAAAAAGCCCCCGACATCACCGTGATTGAATCGACGCGGAGCTCGGCGACGGTAGCACTCGCCGCCGAGGCCTATGGGGTCGAGCCGGCGCGGATCGCCAAGACGCTGAGCTTGCGGGTCGGCGAGCAGGTGATTCTGATCGTCGCGAGCGGCACTTCGCGAATGGACAACAAGAAGGTGAAAGCGCGCTTCGGCGGCAAGCCGAAGATGCTCGGCCTCGACGAAGTCGCCGACATTACCGGTCACGAAGTCGGCGGCGTCTGTCCGTTCGGGCTGAAGACGCCGCTACTCATTTACTGCGACATTTCGTTGAAAGCGTTCGACGAGGTGGTGCCCGCCGCAGGCTCGATCCACAGCGCGGTGAGGATCGCGCCAGCACGCATGGCCGAACTGGTCGCGGCCGAATGGGTCGACGTGTGCTGAGCGCGAAGAGCCCAAAGCGTTGCGGTGATTCAATGGTCCGCAACGCCAAGGCTCTAAAGCGAAAGCCCGATCGATCGAGGCCTACTGATACTGATACTGGTACTGGTAACGCCGGGCCGGCGGCGGCGGTTGCGGTGAATTTGGCGGCGGCGGAATAGCAGCGCTGTCGCTCGAGTCAAACACCGCGCGGCACGGCCCGCTGAGCTGCGGGGTGTTCGCCTGCAAACACGCGACGATCCGATTCTCATCAGGTATCGCAGCCCCGCATAGCCGGAACACGTCAGGCGTACAGGCCATCTGCTGCTGCATGGTCCCGCGATGTTCCTGAGCACTGGCAGAACTGCCACCAGCAAATGCCGCCGCTAGACCAACGAGGGCCAAAATTTGGAAAATTCGGTGCTTGCGCATGGCCGCCCTTCCTCTTCAGTACATAAGTCTTCGCCCGGCCAAGCCGGTTCACGAACAAACCAAACCAATGAGGCTGGGACTGGTTCGCGCCGAACAAAAAAATGTGAGCGTGTTTTAACGCGATCGTCTATTCGACCCTACCGATGCGTTTGACCGCAGCAACGAGACGCGCGCTGTCGGTTTCGATGAATTTCGAAAATTCCGGCGCGTCCATGTAGGCGACCGGGCTACCCGCCGTATCGAACGTCTTGATCACTTCAGGACTTTTTGCAGCTTGCGCCATCGCTTCGCGAAGCTTGGTCATGATCGGCTCCGGCAACGCCTTCTGCGCGAACAGGCCTGCCCAGATGTAGAATTCGACGTCCTTATAGCCGAGCTCCTTGAAGGTCGGCAGATCCGGAAAACTTGCGATGCGCTCGGCGCCCCAATTGGCGAGCACACGCATCCGGCCGTCATCGACCTGCTGCTTCAGCGTTCCCGGCGCAGATGCGAGCGCCTCCACGGTTCCGGTCAGGATCGCATTCAGTGCGGGCCCTGCGCCACGGAAAGGAATATGCAGCAACTTGATGCCGGCGGAGGCCGCAAACATTTCCATCGCGACGTGCAACGTGCCGTACGGGCCGGATGAGCCGTAGCGAATTTCACCGGGGCGTCGTTTTGCATCGGCGACGAAATCTTCCAGCGTTTTCCACGGCGCCGAGGCCGGCACCGCGAGTAGCGTCGGATCGGCCAATACGCGCGCCACCGGTGCAAATTGCGAGACTTCGTAGACCGGCGGACGATCGAAAAGACGGTCGGCCTCGGGGAGCACCGCCAGGGACGATAACGTCATCAACAAGGTGTAGCCGTCGGGCTCGGCGCGCGCCGCCGCCGCATTCCCGATCGCGCCGCCTGCCCCGCCGGCGCGGTTATCGACGATCACTGATTTGCCCAGGATATTTTCCAGCGCCAACGCCACCGGCCGCGCCGCCAGATCGGCTTGCCCGCCGGCCGGGAACGGCACGATCATGGAGATCGTATGCGTTGGCCAGGCCGTGTCCGCCAAAACTGGAAGCGGCCGTGCGGCCTGCAACAGCGGCAGCACGGCGGTCGCTTTGAGCAATTCACGTCTATTCATCGGCAGTTCCCTCGATATTCTTTTTTCTGTTTGATTGGTAACACCAACCGGGCCGCAAGGTGAACTGTTCACGGCCGCCTAGGCAATACCGAAATCGACACCGAAGTGAACGGCAATCGCCTCAGCTACGCCGTGAGGACTTTGGCCGTGTCGGATTACCAAAACGCTCGGCGAGGAAATTTCCCAACGCCTCGACGCGCGCGGGGCGCGGACCGCCCGGCGGCTGCACCAGGTGCACGGCGCCCTCCGGCTGCGACCAGCCTTTCAAGATAACTTCGACCTCTCCGGATCGGATGGCATCGCCGATGATGAAATCCGGCAGGTCCGCGATGCCAAGGCCCGCGATCACCGCCGGCAATACCGCTTCGCCATTGTTGACGCGAAGCGGCCCGGCCGGGCGTACACTCACCTGCTCGCCTGCGGCATTGCTGTAATGCCAGACGTCGGCGGTCGAGAGATAGGCGTAGCCAAAGCATCTGTGCTGCGCGAGATGCATCGGATGGGTCGGCCGGCCATGGCGTTTTAGATAGGAAGACGCAGCAACCGTATGGCGCGGCACCGCGCATAGCCGCCGCGCAATCAGGGAAGAATCCGGCAGCCGCGCAATCCGCAACGCGGCATCAAAACCTTCGCCGATCAGATCCACCGTCGCATCGCTGAGATGGAGGTCGATCGAGACGTCGGGATAGGTCTTTAGAAACTCCGGCAAGATCGGCGCCACCGCCTTTACGCCAAAGGTCATCGGCACCGCCAGGCGAACCAGCCCGCGCGGCGAAACCGACTGGGCCAGCGCCTCGTTCTCCGTCGCCTCGCCATCGGCCAAAAGGCGTTGCGCCCGTCCGGACAACTTCTGCCCGGCGTCGGTGAGCGCCAGCCGCCGCGACGTGCGGTTGAACAGCCGCGCGCCAAGCCGCTCTTCCAGCCGGCTGACTGCCTTAGAGACCGTCGCCTTCGACAGCGCAAGCTCATTCGCGGCCGCCGCGAACGATCGCAGTTCGACGACTTTCGCAAAAATCGCGAGACCTTCGAAGTCCGGAAGTTTCGCCATGGCTAATAAATGGAAACAATGAGTTTCGATAGTTTCTATTTCTATACCAGGAACGGAGACATATCCATAGCCCAACGAAATTTAAGGCAACGGAGAAACCCATGATTGAACTTCGACCTTTCAACCGGCTTGGCGCTGCCGATCACGGCTGGCTCAAGGCCAAACACCATTTCTCATTCGGCAGTCACTACGATCCCGGCAATATGGGCTTTGGTGCGCTTCGCGTCTGGAACGATGACGAGATCGCGCCGAACACCGGCTTTCCCGCCCACCCTCACGCCAACATGGAAATCATCACCTATGTGCGGGAAGGCGCGATCACGCATCAGGACAGTCTTGGCAACAAGGGCCGCACCGAAGCCGGCGATGTCCAGGTGATGAGTGCCGGATCCGGCATTCGCCACTCCGAATACAATCTGGAGCCTCGGCCGACCAAGATTTTCCAGATCTGGATCGAGCCGACGACGGATGGCGGCGCGCCGACCTGGGGAGCCAAGCCGTTTCCCAAATCAGACCGCTCCGGCAAGTTCATTACCATTGCCAGCGGACAGGCAGACGACAAGGACGCGCTTCCGATCCGTGCGGATGCACGCGTGCTGGCCGCCACGTTAAAGGCGGGCGAGAGCGCGCACTACACGCCGCACAAGGCGCGTCATCTGTACCTCGTGCCCGCCGCCGGCAAAATCGAGGTCAACGGCATCAACGTCAACGCCCGTGACGGCATCGCCATCAGCGATGAGCCGCAAATCAAGATCACGGCGCTGGAAGATTCCGAACTGGTGCTGGTCGACGCCGCGTAACACGCGACGCTCACCGATTTCTTAAACCCCGAATTGCCGGCACAAGCCGGCAGTTCAACCCACTCTCCCCAACAACCTTCCTGAACAAACCCTGGAGACAAGATCATGACGAAAGTTCTCGTGCTTTATTATTCGGCCTACGGCCATATCGAGACGATGGCGAATGCCGTGGCCGAAGGCGCTCGCGAAGCCGGCGCTACCGTCGACATCAAACGCGTTCCCGAACTGGTGCCGCCGGACGTCGCAAAGGCTTCGTACTACAAGGTCGATCAGGCGGCGCCGGTCGCCAAGATCGACGATCTCGCCAATTACGATGCGATCATCGTTGGCACCGGCACGCGCTTCGGCCGCATGGCATCGCAGATGGCCAACTTTCTCGATCAGGCCGGCGGCCTGTGGGCCAAGGGCGCGCTGCACGGCAAGGTCGGCGGCGCCTTCACCTCGACCGCTACCCAGCATGGCGGCCAGGAAACCACGCTGTTCTCGATCATCACCAACCTTCTGCATTTTGGCATGACCGTGATCGGCCTCAATTACGGCTTCGCCGGCCAGATGGAGCTCAACGATGTCACCGGCGGTTCGCCGTACGGCGCGACCACGATCAGCGGCGGCGACGGTAGCCGCCAGCCGTCCGAAAACGAACTCGCCGGCGCGCGCTATCAGGGCCGCGCCATTGCGGAGGCTGCCAAGAAGCTGCACGGCTGAGCAAGACGCTTTGAATTGAGATGGCGGTCGTGTTCTCACGGCCGCCATCTTTATTAAAGGCGCGATGATTAAAGGCACGACGGAACCTCGGCCTCCAAACGCCCTGAACGGTTAACGTAAACAACCGCGCGGCGTTGAAGCAGAATCGGCTTTACACCTATAACGAACGATCGAAAGGGCTAGCGATCGAGGCCAGGATGACGAGCACGGCCGATTGGGGAGCTGCGAATGGCGCAACGACCGCGCCTCGATCCCTTGAGACGACTGCACACAGGCCCGCCTTTCTTGCAGATATCGAACGCGCCAAGGGACTTGCGATCATCCTGGTCGTGATCGGCCACATCGTGGCGCGCGAACCGCCTGCAAATAACGAATGGTATGTCGTGTTGAAAACGGCGATCTACGCCTTTCACATGCCGTTCTTCATGTATCTCGGCGGACTGGTCTTCTTTCATGTCGGCGACGCGGTTAACCCGCGGCCGAGCTATGGGGCCTATCTGATCCGCAGGGCGGAACGGCTGCTGGTCCCGTTTCTGTCGCTCGGCCTGTTGATTCTGCTTGGCAAGTTCGCCGCCGAACAATTCCTCTATGTCGACAACAAGCCCGCGAGCCTCTCGGACGGGCTGAGGTCGCTGTTCTGGACGACCGGACAAAGCCGCGCCACGTCGGTCTGGTACATCTTCGTGGTGTTCGTATATTGCAGCATCACCCCCCTTCTGGTGAGACTGTCGCAGGGGCGGCTCTGGCCGACGCTTCTGCTCGCGGTGGTACTGCACTGTCTGACCGTTCCCGAGATCGCCTATCTCGACCGGGTGGCGAATTTCTTCGTGTATTTCATGATCGGCTGTGTTGCCGGAAAATACCGTACCCAGGCCATGCAATTCATCGATACGACGCTGCCGGTGTCAGGCGTCGTCTTTTCGGTGTCGCTGGTGCTTGCGACGATGCAGGTTGAACCGACGGTGACCGGCACGATTTGCGCCTTGTCGTCA
>DATHPL010000177.1:0-18810 GCA_035483915.1 Bradyrhizobium sp. | reverse complement strand
GACATCGACGCCGGAGAATTGAACCGAGCCTTCAGCGATCTTGCCCGCGCGATCGAGAATCCGCATCACCGCGTAAGACGTCACCGATTTACCGGAGCCTGACTCGCCGACGATACCGAGCGTCTCGCCCTTGGCCACCGCGATGTTGACGTGCTGCACGGCCTTGACGATGCCGCGCCGGGTGGCGAACTCCACCGTGAGATCGGTGACATCGAGCAGCGGCAGCGCGGTCATCGGTTCAAGTCCTCCGCTGCGGATCGACCAGATCACGTAGACCATCGCCGAGCAGGTTGAAGCAGAACACCGCAATCATCAGCGCCCCGCCGGGAAAGAAAGCCACCCACCATTCGCCGGAAATGATGTTAGTCGCACCTTCCGCGACCATGATTCCCCACTCGGGCGTCGGCGGCTTGACGCCGAGCCCGATGAACGACAGGCCGGCGGCATTGAGGATGGCGTAACCCATCGTCAGCGACACCTGCACCATCATGATCGGCATGATGTTGGGCAGGATATGCGTCAGCAGAATCCGCATATCGCTGTTGCCGGAAAGCCGCGCGGCCTGCACGAAGCCGGCATCGCGCCGCACATTGGCTTCGGCGCGCGCAACGCGGACGTAAAGCGGAAAATTGATAATTGCCGTCGCGATTATGATATTGGTGACGGTATTGCCCAGCGCCGCGACGATGCCCATCGCCAGCACAAACAGCGGAAACGCCATGATGGTATCGGAGATGCGCCCGATGATGCGGTCGGTCCATCCGCCGAAAAAACCGGCGGCGATACCGGCGAGCCCGCCGATCGCGAGCACCAAGGCAACCGAGGCAATCGCGATCACGAAATCCAGACGGGTGGCGACCACGACCCGACTGAAAATATCACGCCCGACCAGATCGGTGCCGAACCAATGCTGCCACGACGGCGACTGCAATGTCGCCGAGGTGTCGCTCGCAAGCGGATCGTAGGGAACGACATAGGGACCGACCAAAGCGCACAGCGCGATCAGAATGAACAGACCGAACGACAACCCGGTGACGGGATTGTCCGCCACCACGTAGATGGCATGACGGAGAAGTGAGTTGGTCGGCGGCTTCGCTGGAAGGTTTGCGGCCGGCGCGCTCGTCAGGCTGGCTTCGGTCATGCATCAACCCTCACGCGTGGATCGATCACGCCATAGAGCATGTCGATGATCAGGTTGAGCGCGACGTAAAGCACCGCCATGGTCAGCACGAAGCCCTGCACCGGCGCGAAGTCCGACTGCAACAGCGCCTCGACCGCGTAGGAGCCGATGCCGGGCCAGGCGAAGACCTTCTCCACCAGCACATTGGCGCCAAGCAGAAACGAAAACACCATGCCGAGCGTGGTCACGACCGGCAGCATCGCATTACGAAATGCGTAGGTCAGGATCACCGTACGGCGATTGAGGCCGCTGGCGCGGGCGGTCCGGATGAATTCGGACGCCAGTACCGCCAGCATCGAGGCACGGGTCATGCGGGTGATCGGCGCCAGCGAAAAGACCGCCAGCGTCACCGCGGGCAGGATCAATTGACTGAACGCGGCGCGAAACGTTTCGAAGTTGCCCGTGATCAGGCTGTCGATCAGGAAGAAGCCGGTGATGTCGGGCGGGCTTGTCGCAAAGGCATCAAGCCGGCCGAGGGGCGCGGGTGACCAACCCAGTCGGAAGTAGAACACGTAAACCAACAGAAGCCCGGTAAAGAACACAGGCAGCGAGACGCCTGCGGTGGCAATCACCCGGCATAGATGATCGATCAGAGAACCTTGCTTGACCGCGGCAAAGATGCCGAGCGGGACTGCGATGGCGATCGCTAGAAACAAGCCCGACAGCGTCAGCTCGGCGGACGCCGGCAGCCGGCTTGAGATTTCAGCGGCGACGGGACGCCCCGTTGACAGCGAGTTGCCGAAATTGCCGTGGGCGAGATCGTTGACATAGCGCAGGAACTGATCCGGCAGCGACCGATCGAGCCCGAGGCTTTTGCGGATTTCGGCGATCGATTCCGGCGTCGCCGCGGGGCCTGCGAAATACACCGCGGGATCACCGGGCAGGACCCGCGTCAGCAGAAACGTCACGACGATCACGCCGATCAGGGTCGGGATGACGGTTGCGAGCCGTTTGAGGATCACCATGTTCGACCTCCCGGCGGCGGCGCCGCGTTTTCCCGGCCTAGTGGAGTGGATTTGGCATTCGCTCCCCACCCGGCCGCGCATTCCTAAGCGAATGTCAAATCCAAAACTCCACTAGAAACTGTATTTGCTAGTGGTCCTTTGATTCTAACATTCGCAACAGTGTCTGCTGCGAAGGGATGCAAATGTTAGAATCGGACCACTAGCCCTTTACGATCGAGCGGTAATCGAGCTGACGGTGGAACCAGTAGGTGTAACCGGAGATGTTCTTCTGCGTCGCGACGTTGAGGAACGGCTGAAACAGCGGAATGCGAGGGGCTTCGTCGTAGGCCTTGGCGATGAAGCCTTCGACGTCCTTGGCATATTTATCCTTGTCGCCAACGGCCGCGGCGGCGCGCGCGCCGTCGATCAGCACGTCCATGTCCGGATTCACGTAACTCGACGTGTTGAAGATCGCGTTCTGGCCGGAATAGGCCCAGAAGAAGAAGTATTCGGGATAGTCGAGCCAGCCGGAGAAGAAGTTGATCATCAGCGGCATGGTTTTCTTGGCCATCTCGCTGCGCCAGTTGGCGCCCGGCACCTTGTTGATCGAGGTCTTGATGCCGATCTGGCCAAGGCTCTCCTGCACCAATACCGAGATCGGCTCGCAAATGTCGCCGGCGCCGAGGTCGTAGGAAATCGTCGTCTCGATGTCTGAGACGCCGCTTTCGGCCATCAACGCCTTGGCCTTCGCCATGTCGTTGACGTAACCGGTCTTCGCCGGCCAGGCGATATCGGCGACCTTGTTGGAGGGACCGCCAAACAACGGATTGGCGAGACCGAACATCGCCGCATCCATGATCTTCTGGTACGGCAGCGCATAGGCCACCGCCTGACGAACCCTGGGATTATCGAACGGCGGATTCTTCACATTCAGATCGACCGAGTACATGCCATTGCCGATCGGATGGGAAAGGATGACGAGCTTGCCGTCCTTCTTCATCTCGAACGTATCCTTGCTCGATAGATCGAACGAGATGTCGGCGTCGCCGCGTTCCATCAAAGCGCGGCGGTTGCCCTGTGAGGGAACGGTGCGCCAGATCACCTTCTTGAGCTGAGGCAGCTTGCCGCCGACCCAGTCGTCGTTGCGCTCGTAGACGACCTCAACGCCGGGCTTCCAGCTCGTCACCTTGTAGGCGCCGCTGCCGGCGGTGTTGCTCTTGGTATAGTCCATCGCCCACGGGTCTTTTTCCGTGGCCTTCTTCTTCAGGAGTTCGGAATTGTAGACGCTCGGCACGATCACCGCGAGATCAGGCAGCGTGAGGCGGTCCTTTTTGGCGAAATCGACGCGAACGGTGCTGTCGTCGACAAGAACAAACTGCTCCTTGTCGGACAGTGAACCGGCTTTCATCTGCACCGTCGGAAATCCCCCGACCGTGACCGACCGGTCGAGCGACCATTTGACATCCTTCGCCGTGACCGGCGTGCCGTCGTGGAATTTGGCGTTCTTCTTCAATTTGAACGTCACCGACATGTCGCCGACATTCATGTCCTCAGCCAATTCCAGCTTGAACTTGTCGCGGTCGTAGGATTGCGAGCCGTCCGGCAACGTCTTGGTTTCATGACTGATGAGCCGGTCGTAGCAATTCCACGACGTCTCGTAGCCCGGCCGGTTAGTACCGACCCCATGAATGTCGAGATTGTTGGGGCCGCCTTCGGTCACCACCAGCAATGTTTCCGATCGCGCGTCAGCTTTCGCCGGCGACCAGATCGCCGGCGCCTGCACCGCAGCACCGACGGCGATGCCGGAAACTGATTTAAGAAAATCACGGCGCTTCATCGGCTGCTCCAGCACAAAAGGGATCGGTTCTGGAGCCAGCTTCGCAAGGTTCGTGCCAAGGCTTAACGATTGGTTAACCAATCGTTAAATCCCTGATTTGGCTTGCCGATCGTGAACCGGCGGCGACTGCGGCGGCGGCGCGGCCGCAAAAATCCATTGCATACAGAGAAATAAACTTGCTGAATAAATGGGCAGGGACGTCCGGCCCATTATGATCTCCGAGGGCTGGCCATCGCACCCCCCGCAACCAGCGGGGATTGCGCGGATTTGCGCTTTAAAAATCAGGCGTGAGAATGCGTTGAACCTTTTTTCCCGGTTATCGACCTTACTACGGGGGGGACAAACTGCCCGTGTACACCCGCGCCGGCCTTTCGCGGACCGTCATCATGTTCGCTGCATTGTTTCTGACGGCCGTCCTGACGAGCGCGCCAGCGCGCGAGTTTCGCGCCGCCGACACCCAGAGCGAAGATTATCCGACCGTCCAAGCACTGCGGTTCATGGGCCTGCTGATCGAGGAGAAAACCAACGGCCGGCTGCAGATCCGCGTGTTTCATTCGCGCCAGCTCGGCGAAGAAAAGGAAACCATCGAACAGACCCGCGCCGGCGCCATCGATCTCAACCGCACCAACGTGGCGCTGATCGGGACTTTCGTGCCGGCCATGAACGTTCTGGCGATGCCATTTCTGTTTCGGTCCATCGAACACTTGCAGAAAGTGTTGGATGGCCCGATCGGCGACGAAATCCTCGGCAGCTTCGAACCCTATGGTTTCGTTGGGCTCGCCTTCTACGATTCGGGCGCGAGGTCGATCTACAACAGCGTCAGGCCGATCCGCACGATCGCTGACATGAAAGGTTTGAGGCTTCGCGTGCAGCAATCCGAACTGATGTCCGGCATGATCAGGGCACTCGGCGCCGAGCCGATTGAGCTGCCTTATGGGCAGGTGCGCACCGGCCTTGCCACCAAGCTGATCGATGGTGCGGAAAACAACTGGCCGTCCTTTGTCACCACCGATCATTATAAATATGCCGGCTTCTACACGCTGACCGAGCATACGATGAGCCCCGAGGTGCTGGTGATGTCGCACAAGGCCTGGAGGAGCCTGTCGGCTGAAGATCAGGCGATCTTTCGCGACGCCGCCCGGCAGTCGAGCCGCTTCATGCGCGAGCGGTGGAAAGACCTCGAGGAGCAATCGCGCCGGCAGGCGCAGGCTGCCGGCGTGACGATCGTGAGTGACTTCGACCGCAAGCCGTTCGAAGCGGCGATGGACGGCCTTTACGCCAAGGCCAGGCGCGATCCGGCCGCCGAGGCGCTGATCGAACGAATTCGCAAGGTCGACTGAATTGCATCAGGAAGCTCACCAGCACGCGACGTTGGAATCGCCCGCGACTTTCGCAGGGCGGGGCCATTCGCGGCTGGTCGCGCTGGTGCGCGCGGTGCCGATCCGCTGGCGCATTCTGTCGATCGCGGCGCTGAATTCGGCGGTCGTCGTGGTGCTGGTCGCGCTGATCTGGAACGGCGTCCAGGTTCTGGGGTCGGCCTGGGACGATGTGCGGCAGGCGCGAGAATCCGACAACATTCTGGCGCGGCTCGAAAGCGAAACCGGCCATCTGCAAAACCTGATCCATCGCTACATCAACCAGCCGAGCCCGGAAATGTTCGCCGAGATCTCGCATGTACGCGAGACGGTGCTGGGCACGCTGACGACGCGGGCCTCGACCGATCCGATGCTTTCCGGTTCGGTCGAGCGGCTCGAGCACGTCACCGAACGCTTCCTCAATGGCTTCAGCCAATTGAGCGCGGTGCAAGCGACGATCACGAAGACCTATGAGGATGAGGTCCTGACGCCGGCCCGTGACATGGCCGGGCTTTATTCGATCATCGAGGGCGCCACCGGTCACCGCGATGCGCTGATCTGGCCCTCGCTCGGCAAATCGCGCGAGGCCTTCACGGCCATGCTGGTGGCCGCCAATTCCTATTATCTTTCCCTCGCGACGGCTTCCGCCGAAGAAGCGAGCCGCAATACCGAGACCATCCAGCAGACCATCCCGGTGATGATTGACCTCGCCGACAACGATCTGCAACGGATGGCATTGCAACGCCTGAACGCGCGGAGCAAGGCGCTCGGCGACGGGCTTGCGAAACTGTCGGCGCAATTGACCAACCGCACCGAACTTCTGCGCGACACGATCGACGCGAGCCAGGCCGAGGCTTCCGGCGTCGTCGACGAGTTGTCGGTCAAGATGCGCCAGCGCGAGCAGAGGGCGCAGGAAACCTTCGACCAGACACTCGCCGACATCTCCCGAAAAGTGCTCTCGATCGCCGTGATCTTCCTAGGCATCATCATCACCGCCGGGGTTTTGATCGCGCTGTCGATCCGCCTGCCGTTGCGGCAGATCATGACGGCGATGCACGCGATCACCTCGGGCGACTACAATCGTAAAGTTCAAGGCACCGGCGCCAACGACGAGGTCGGCGAGATGGCGCGCGCGGTGGAAGTGTTCCGCGAAAACGCCATTGCCAAGCGGAAGACCGAAGACGAATTGCGCGCCTCCAAGGAAAAGGCGGAGAACGCGCTGCACGAGCTCAATGCCGCGCAACAGAACCTGATTGACGCCGAACGCCTGGCCGCGCTTGGCGGCCTAGTCGCGGGTGTTGCCCATGAAGTGAACAATCCGATCGGCATCAGCCTGACGGTCGCCTCGAGCTTCGCGCGCCGCGCCGAGGCGTTCGAGGACGAATTGAAAGCCGGCAGCGGATTACGGCGCTCGCAGCTCGACGAATTCGTCAAGACCTCGCGCGATGCTGCCCAGCAACTGGTGGGCAATCTGCACCGCGCCGGCGAACTCATTCAGTCCTTCAAGCAGGTCGCCGTTGACCGCTCGCATGCCGAGCGCCGCACCTTCAATCTGAACGAGGCGACCGACCAGATCATCGCGAGCCTGCGGCCTGCGCTGAAGAAGGCGTCGATCGCGCTGTCGGTCGAGGTGCCCGAAAACCTCGTCATCGACGGCTATCCCGGCTCTTATGGCCAGATACTGACCAACCTGTTCCTTAACGCGGCGACCCATGCCTTTCCCGACGGGCGCTCGGGGACCATCACGATCTCGGCCAAGCCCCGCGGCAGCGACGATGTCGAGATCATCTTTGCCGATGACGGCGCCGGCATGACGCCGGACGTGCAGCGCCAGGCGTTCGACCCCTTCTTCACCACACGCCGCAACGAAGGCGGCACCGGACTTGGCCTGCATATCGTCTACAATCTCGTCACCCAGCAGCTGGGCGGGCGGATGATGCTGGATTCAAGGGTGGGACAAGGCACCACATTTCGCATTATCATGCCCAAGACCGCCAAAGGCGGTCAGCCAACCGGAAACCAGGATCGCGACAGGACCACTGCATGGCCGAACAGGACGATGTCCTCCACCTGATCGACGATTCCGGCGCCGATCCGGAAATCTCCGGCGCGCGCAAATGGAAGATCGCGGTCATCGACGACGATCAGGCGGTGCACGAAGGCACCCGCTTTGCGCTGAGCGATTACAGCCTCAACGGACAGGGCCTCGAGATCCTGTCGGCCTATTCGGGCAGCGAGGGGCGGACGCTGATGCGCGCTCATCCGGACATCGCCGCCGTGCTGCTCGACGTCATCATGGAAACCGACGCCGCGGGCCTCGATCTCGTCGAATATATCCGCAATGAGCTTCGCAACGAGACGGTCCGCATCATCCTGCGCACCGGACAGCCCGGACAGGCGCCCGAGCGCCGCGTGATCGTCCAGTACGACATCAACGACTACAAGGCGAAGACGGAACTCACCGCCGACAAGCTGTTCACTTCACTTACCGCGGCGCTACGAAGCTATCAGCAGCTCGAACGCATGGTTCAGACCCGGCGAGGGCTCGAAATCATCATCGACGCGGCCTCGACACTTTACGACTTCAAATCGATGCAGCGACTGGCCGAAGGCGTGCTGACGCAGATCGCCTCACTCCTCAATGTCGATTGCGCCGGCATCCTGGTGCTGCGCGATGGCGGCGACGCCAACGATGATTTTTCGGTGCTAGCGGGCTCCGGCTGCTATAGCCGTTTCATCGGCACCACAAGCGCCAAGTCGCTCGATGCTGATTTGCGCACGATGGTCGAAGCCGCCTTCAGGCGCCGCAAACATGAATTCGTCGATCAGCGCACCGTGCTCTACGTCCGCACCGGCAGCGGGCGCGAGGTCGTGGTGCTGTTGCAAGCCGAGCGGCAGTTGTCGGAAACCGACCGCTCGCTGGTCGAGATCTTCGGCAGCCGGCTTTCGATCGCCTTCGACAACGTCATCCTCTACCAGCAGCTCCAGCAGGCCAATACCCAACTCGAGGACCGCGTTACCCAACGTACCCGCGCGCTGATGCAGGCCAATCGCCGGCTGTCGGCGCAATGGCTGCGGCTGCAACGCGCCAACGGCTTCAAGAACGAAATTCTCGGCACCGTCGCCCACGACTTGAAGAATCCGCTGAGCGTGATTCTCGGCCGCACCGAAATGCTGACCGAACTGATCGCTGCCGGCTCTTCCCGCGACAACGTCACGTCGCAAGTCGAGCATATCCGCGACGCCACCAAGCGTCTGACATCGATGGTCGATCACCTGATCTCGGATGCGATGGCGGATGCGTTCGACATCACGATCCGCCGCGAACCGGTCGATATCGCTGCGCTGGTCGGCGAAGTGGCCGATGCCAATCAACCGCTCGCCGTCAACAAGCAGCAATCGATTTCCGTTTCCGCCTCGCCCAACCTCACGACGACCTGCGACGCGGACCGAATTCGCGAAGCCATCGACAATCTCATCAGCAACGCCATCAAATATAGCCCGATCGGCGGCAAGATTTCGGTACAGGTCGGCCAGGATTCGAAAATGACCGTTATCCGTGTCTTCGACGAAGGCGCCGGTCTGTCGCCGGAGGACCTCGGCCGGCTGTTCGGGCGTTTCCAGCGGTTGTCCGCCAAGCCCACCGGCGGCGAAAGCTCGACCGGCCTCGGCCTATCGATCGTCAAGCGCATTATCGATATGCATGGCGGCGAGGTTACGGCCAACAGCGCCGGGCCTGGACAAGGCTCGACATTCACCATCACATTGCCGGCAGCAGACGTGTAATCCCATGAGTCAAAGTCAGCACATCATCATTGTCGATGACGAGGCACCGGCCCGCGAAATGGTCGGCGATTACCTCAAAATGCACGGTTTTACCGTGACGCTTTGCGACGGCGGCAAGAGCCTGCGCGGGGTGATCGAAAACAGCGTGCCCGATCTGGTGGTGCTCGACCTGAACATGCCGGAAGAAGACGGGCTTTCGATCATTCGCGACTTGAAAAGCCGTACCAACGTACCAGTGATCATGCTGACGGCCACCGCAAGTCCGATCGATCGCGTGGTCGGATTGGAGCTTGGCGCCGACGACTACGTCGCCAAACCCTGCGAACTGCGCGAACTGATGGCGCGGATCCGCTCGGTGTTGCGGCGAAGCACACCGGCCCGGGCGCAGGCCGCTGGCGACGCCAATGGAGCGAAAGCCGACAAGGATTCGCTGGTGCGGTTCGGCACCAAGTGGCTCGACCTTCAGGCGCAGGCGCTCCGCGACGATGAAGGCAACGAACATCCGTTGACGGCCTCCGAATTCGGACTGCTCAAGGTCTTTGCCGCCAATCCGAAGCGCGTGCTGTCGCGCGAGCGGTTGCTGGAGCTCGCCAATGCCCGCGACAGCGAAGCTTTCGATCGCGCCGTTGACCTGCGCATCATGCGCATTCGCCGCAAGATCGAGATCGATCCCACCAAGCCCGCGGTGATCAGGACGATTCGCGGCGGCGGATATCTGTTCTCACCCGCCGGTGACAAGACCTGAAGCGACAAAACCTGAAGCGGCGCCGCCCGATCCAGCGGCTCCTGTGCGGCAACGAAACAACAGCCTTCTTCAAACTGCCGCAAGCCAGGCGCCCGTTCTGGATTTCAGCGCGCCGATGCAATAGTCATGCGGACGTGATCCGGGCCGTCTGCGGTCCGCGCGAGCGTCCAGCCGGTGAGCGGTTTTACCTGCCGGGCGCGTTCGCGCCAGGATCATGCTTGAACAACAGAACAAAAACGCGATGGCGATTCGGCCTTGAGCCACCGTGGCTTTGGCTTTTCGGCGGCGTCAGGCGCCGTGTCGTATCTCTAGGGATGACCGTTCCGATGCTCTCTCTTTTCCGCGCGATGTTTCGATTGGCGAGTGCGTCTTTGCTGACGGCCCTGGTGTCGGCGGGCGTATCGCCGGCTTCCGCCGCGCAGGGTCTTGCCATGCACAAGAAGGTCTACCTGTTGCGCGGCCTGACCAACGTTCTGTCGCCGGGAATCGACCAACTCAACGAGGACCTGCAGCGGCGAAACGTCGACGTCACGATCGCCAATCATGTGTTTTCAGATTCGCTGGCTCTCGATGCCATTGACGGCTGCAAGAGCGGCCGGATCAATTCCATCGTGCTGGTCGGACATTCGCTTGGCGCCAGCGCAGCCGTCAGCATGGCCGAGCAATTGCAAAGGGCCGGCCTTCACGTCGCGTTGATCGTGACGATCGACCCCGTCGTCAAAGTCGTCGTCCCGAATAACGTCCGCACCTTGAGGAATTTCTATCTCTCCAGCGGTGTCGGCACGGCGGTGGAGCCGAGCGGGCACTTCCACGGCACGCTGCAAAACGTCGATATGGGAAAAACCGACTACGGACATGTGTCGCTGACAACGGCGCCGACGATCCAGAACCAGGCGATGCGCGATATTCTCGCCGCCAATTCGAGCTGCCGCTGAAATTGGCTGCTTGAGAGGTCCGCCACCGGCCCCGTCATCATCGACGGTCTTTGTTCCCTTCAGGCCGCCCTCGCCGCGGTCAGGACCACCTAAAATTTTATCTTGTTAGATTTGCTGGCTTTTTCCTCCCAATTGTTTCGTCGCGGCGTCCCCCACGAAACAATTCTCCCGCCCATGAAACCATTTTCCCTTTTTCGTGCAGACGTCCCGAAACCTTCGCTGACTACCAATAGCTCAACGAAGCGCCGCCACAGGGCGTCACCGGGAGACTGTCATGCAGAACGTCGTAGCCATCAGTGCCGCAGCCCGCCAAGGCATCATTGCCGCTCAGGCGACGTCCGACGAAGCGCTGCTTGACAGCATTGCCGAAGGCGGCCGCCACGCGATGCATATTCTCTATTCGCGCCACAATGTGCGGGTTTACCGGTTCATCCTGCGAATGGTGCGCGACACGACCACGGCCGAGGATTTGACCAGTCAGGTTTTCCTCGACGTGTGGCGTACCGCGGGCCAATTCCAGGGGCGTTCCCAGGTCTCCACGTGGCTTTTGTCCATCGCCCGCTTCAAGGCCCTGACTGCCTTGCGCCAGCGGCGGCACGAGGACATCGATCAGGAGGAGATCCTCGAGATCGCCGATGGAGCCGAGACGCCGGAAGCCTGTCTCGACCGCAGTTCAACTAGCGAGATCCTGCGCGCCTGCGTCGCCAAACTGTCGCCGGCGCATCGCGAGATCATCAACCTCGTCTATTATCATGAGAAGTCGGTGGAAGAGGTCGGCCTCATCATCGGCATTCCCCAGAGCACGGTGAAGACGCGGATGTTCTATGCGCGCAAACAGCTCGCGGATCTGCTCAAGGTCGCCGGCATCGAGAGCCTGGCCGCCTGAGCCGGTAGTACCCTCGTAACATTCGACGTGATAGAATCCATCACCGCAGTGATGATGGATTCTTTTCATGTTCGAAAGCTGGGATGCCGTCGGCTTGGCCCGGGCGCAGTTCGCGTTCACGATGTCGTTTCACATCGTGTTTCCCGCTTTCTCGATCGGATTAGCCAGCTACCTCGCGGTTCTCGAAGCGCTCTGGTTGTGGACCGGCCGTGAGGTCTTCATCAACCTGTTCAATTACTGGCTGAAGATTTTCGCCGTTGCCTTCGGCATGGGCGTGGTGTCCGGCATCGTGATGTCCTACCAGTTCGGTACCAACTGGTCGGTCTTCTCCGACAAGACCGGCCCGGTGATCGGCCCGCTGATGGCCTATGAGGTGCTCACGGCCTTCTTCCTCGAAGCCGGCTTCCTTGGCGTCATGCTGTTCGGCCTCGAACGGGTGGGCCATCGCCTGCACTTTCTCGCAACCTTGATGGTGGCCATCGGGACCTTGATCTCGGCCTTCTGGATCCTCTCGGCCAATTCCTGGATGCAAACGCCGGCCGGTTATGCCGTCAACGCCGACGGACAGTTCGTTCCCGCCGACTGGCTGAAGCTGATCTTCAACCCGTCGTTCCCCTATCGCATCGTGCATATGGTGCTTGCGGCCTATCTCACCACCGCGCTGGTCGTCAGCGCCGTCGGCGCCTTTCATCTTTGGCGCGACTCCCATCAGGCGGGCGCCCGCGTGATGTTTTCGATGGCGATGTGGATGGCGACGCTGGTGGGACCGATCCAGATTCTCGCCGGCGATCAGCATGGCCTCAATACGCTGGAGCACCAGCCGGCCAAGGTGATGGCGATGGAAGGCCATTACCAAAGCCACAATGACGGCGCGCCGCTAATCCTGTTCGGACTACCCGATCAGCAAGCAGGCCAGGTTCGCTATCCGATCGAAATCCCCAAGCTGAGCTCGCTGATCCTCAAACATGCGCTCGATGCGCCGCTCAAAGGCCTCGACACCGTTCCGCGGCAGGATTGGCCGCCGGTTCCGATCACGTTCTGGTCGTTCCGGATCATGGTCGGGCTGGGATTTCTGATCTTCGGCCTCGGCCTGCTTAGCCTGTGGGAACGCTGGCGCGGCCGGCTGTACGAGTCCCGCCTGCTGCATGCCTTCGCGGTCGCAATGGGACCGGCCGGCTTCGTGGCCGTGCTCGCGGGCTGGATCACCACCGAGACCGGGCGCCAGCCGTTCACGGTCTATGGGCTGCTGCGAACGGCGGATGCAGCTTCGCCATTGGCTGCGCCCGCGGTTTCCTCCTCGCTGATCGCCTTCGTGGTGGTCTATTTCACCGTGTTTGCCGCCGGCGTGACCTATATCCTGCGCCTGATGGCCCATCCGCCGCTTCACGGCGAACAAGGCCCGCCAGGCGACATCCCGGCGCGCGCCGCGGGCATCACGCCCGCCGTCGCCGCGGTGACGAAAGGAGAGACCGAATGAGCGTGTCTTTCGACGTGGCAACGATCTGGGCGTTCATCATCGCGTTTGCGGTCTTCGTCTATGTGGTGATGGACGGCTTCGACCTCGGGCTTGGCATTCTGTTTCCGCTTTTTCCTGAAAAGTCCGATCGCGACGTCATCATGAACAGCGTCGCGCCGGTGTGGGACGGCAACGAGACCTGGCTTGTGCTGGGCGGCGGCGGCCTGATGGCCGCCTTTCCGCTCGCTTATTCCGTTTTGATGCCGGCTCTTTATACGCCCATCATTGCGATGTTGATCGGCCTCGTCTTCCGCGGCGTCGCCTTCGAATTTCGATGGCGCACGACACAGGTCGAACGAAATCGCTGGGATCTCGCCTTCGCCGGCGGATCGTCAGTGGCGGCCTTGGCGCAAGGGATAGCGCTCGGCGCCATTCTGCAAGGCATTCACGTCGAGGGACGGCACTATGCCGGCGGGTGGTGGGACTGGCTGACGCCGTTCACCGTTCTGACCGGCGTTTCGCTGGTCGCCGGTTACGCGCTGCTCGGCGCCACTTGGCTCGTGATGAAGACCGAGGGCGGCCTTCGCGACAAGGCCTACCGCCTGAGCTGGCTGCTGTTGTTTGCGATGCTGGGCGCGATCGGGGCGGTCAGCATCGCCACGCCATTTCTTCATGTGCAATATGCGCAGCGCTGGTTCACCTGGCCGAACCTGATCCTGACCGCACCGGTCCCGATCGCGGTCGCTGCCGTGACCATCATGCTGCTGCGCAGTCTCGCCGCCAGACAGGATTATCGGCCGTTTTTCCTGTCGCTCGCCTTGTTTGCGCTGTCCTATGCGGGCCTCGGCATCAGCATGTATCCCTACATCGTGCCGCAAAGCATCACGATCTGGCAGGCGGCCTCGCCCGAGCGGAGCCAGATCTTCATGCTGTTTGGCGTCGCAGTGCTGGTGCCTTTGATCCTTGGCTATACTGCCTGGGCGTATTGGGTCTTCCGCGGCAAGGTCAAACCTGAAAGCGGCTATCATTGATGACTGCCAAACCCCAAACGCGGCCACTCGCCCTGCGCCTGGCGTGGTTTGTCATGCTCTGGCTCGGCGGCGTCGGTGCCGTGGCCGCCGTGTCGCTGATGCTAAGGCTCTGGATCGCACCGCATTGAAAAGCTTTTTGAAAATCAACGCATTGCCTGTAAGAGTTCTCGGGACTAGAGCCACGGCTTGCCATCACCCTGCCCCTGAGATTTGATGGGAAACGGCCCTGGCGAACGCCAGCGGCTTCAGACGACCGAGCGACGGACGGGAGAGGTTCGAATGACAAAAATGCGTCACCTGATCTGCACGGCAATCGCCGCGGCCGGCCTGATGCTTTCGGCCTCGCACAGTTTTGCGCAACAGCCCGACCAGGGCGACCAGCCCGGCCTGATCGCCGACGATTCTTACGAACTCGATCCGGAGTGGCAGAAGCAGATGGTGTATTTCCGCACCACCGAGCCACCGGGCACCATCATCATTTCGACCGCTGAACGGCATCTCTATCTGGTCCAGCCCGGCGGCCGTGCGCTTCGTTATGGAATCGGCGTCGGCCGAGATGGATTCCAGTGGCAAGGGCTGTTGAGTATTGCCCGCAAGGCCGAGTGGCCGGACTGGGTACCGCCGCCGGAAATGATCGAGCGCCAGCCCTACCTGCCGCGCTTCATGGCGGGCGGACCCGGCAATCCGCTGGGCGCCCGCGCGATGTACCTTGGCACCACGGTCTATCGCATTCACGGCACCAACCGGCCGGATACGATCGGCACCAAGGTCTCCTCCGGCTGTTTCCGCCTCGTCAATTCCGACGTTGCCGATCTTTATGATCGCGTGCCGGTGGGCACCAAGGTCGTGGTGCGGCAGAAGCCGGAACTGTAACCACAAAAGCCATTTCAACTTCCCGACTGGGGCGAGGGACAGATTATGCGGACATTCCGAGGCGGCCTGCTGATTGGGCTGGCTGTCGCAGTTGCGGTCGCGGCCGTGGCCGTGGCCTATGAGCTGTATGACACACGCACCCTGAAGCGGACCGTTCGCCGCGGCGAGGTCTTGTGCGGCGTCAACAAGGGGTTGCCCGGCTTCTCGATCCCCGACGAGAAAGGCAACTGGACCGGCTTCGACGTCGACTTCTGCCGCGCGGTCGCTGCCGCCATCTTCGACGATCCCAACAAGGCGAAATTCATCCCGCTCGACGCCAATGAGCGCTTCCGCGAACTGCAGAATCGCAAAGTGGATATTCTGTCGCGCAACTCGACGTGGAGCATGTCGCGCGAGACCTCCTACGACCTCTATTTCCCGGCGGTCGCCTATTATGACGGACAGGGCTTCATGCTGCCCCGCGCACGCAACATTGATTCCGCGCTCGACCTCAATGGCAGCAAGGTCTGCGTGCAGGATGGCACCACGACGGTGCTCAACCTCGCCGACTACTTCCGTGCCAACAACATGAAGTACGAAGAGAAAAAATTCGGCAAACTGGAAGATGTCGTCAAGGCCTATGAATCCGGCCAGTGCGACACGCTGACCGCCGACGTGTCCCAGCTCTATGCGCTGCGGCTCAATCTCGCCAAGCCGGTCGACCACACCATCCTGCCTGACGTGATCTCGAAAGAGCCCCTGGCGCCCGTGGTGCGGCTTCGCGACGACGACTGGATGCTGATCGTGAAGTGGACGCTCTATGCGATGATCAATGCCGAGGAGCTCGGCGTAACTTCCAAGAACATCGACGAAGCGCTCAAATCCAAGAAGCCCGACGTGATGCGTCTGGTCGGCACCGAGGGTAACTACGGTGAGGAACTTGGGCTGACCAAGGACTGGGCGGTCCGCGTTATCCGGCATGTCGGCAATTACGGCGAGGTCTATGAGCGCAACATCGGCTCCGAATCCAAGCTGAAGATTCCGCGCGGTCTCAACCAGCTCTGGAGCGCTGGCGGCATTCAATACGCGCCGCCGATCAGGTAGTCCTTGTCATTGCGAGGAGCGCCTTGTCCGCCGTAGCTCGAAGAGCGAAGGCGGAAGCTCCGAAGCAATCTAGATTTTTTGATCGGCACACGGCCGCAAGGCTGGATTGCTTCGCTGCCGCTCGCAATGACGGGTCCACTGTGAGCCAATATGCTTGGCCCGCCCTTTCGATCGGGTGTATTGGCGACAGGCTAAATAAATAAAAAGAGGAAACGAAGATGCGGCTGAAATTGCTCTCGCCAGAGGAAATGAGCGCGGATCAAAAGGCTACCTACGACGAAGCGATCGCCGGCAAGCGCGGCAAGCCGCCGGCGCCGATGATGGCGTGGCTCAACAGTCCGGAGATGGCACGTCACGCCACACGGCTCGGCGAGGTGCTGCGTTTCAACACGATATTTCCGGCCAAACTGTCCGAGATCGCGATCCTCGTCACCGCGCGCCACTGGACCTCGCATTACGAGTGGTTCGCCCACAAGCGCCTCGCGCTCCAGGGAGGCATGGACCCCAAGATCGCCGACGACATCCGCGATCGCCGCACGCCGACATTCGACGACCCGAAGGCGAAGATGATCTACGACGTCGCGAAATCGCTGCATGAGGGCCATGGCGTGCCCAAAGCACTCTATGACGAAGCCGTCGAGTTGCTCTCCGAGCGTGGGGTCGTCGAGGTCATCGGCCTCTGCGGCTATTACACCATGGTCTCCATGACGCTGAACACCTTCGAGTTCGGCCTGCCCGATGGGCAGGTGTCGGAACTTGCGTGAACATTGGCCGCTCCCTAGATGGTAGCGATTCAGCAGGGGAGCAGTCATGCCGCAGAATCCGCCCATCGTCGCCGGCACCAGGATCGGCCATGTTCATCTCAAAGTCGCCGATCTCGAGCGCGCGCTGGGCTTTTACTGCGGCGTGCTCGGCTTTGAACTGATGCAGCGTTATGGCACCGATGCGGCATTCATCTCGGCAGGCGGCTACCACCACCACATCGGGTTGAACACCTGGGAGAGCAAAGGCGGTCATCCGCCTGCTCCGGGAACGACCGGGCTGTTTCACACCGCAATCCTCTATCCGACCCGTGCGGCGCTGGCGGATGCGCTACACCGCGTGACCAGCGCCGGCATCCTGCTCGATGGCGCCAGCGACCACGGCGTGAGCCAGGCGCTTTATTTGCGTGACCCCGACGAAAACGGTGTCGAGCTTTACTGGGACCGGCCGCAAGCCGAATGGCCTCGCGGGGCGGACGGGTCGCTCGCGATGTTCACGCGGCGGCTCGATGTCGAAGAGCTGATGCGGCAGCGCGTGGTGTAGCCTTGGCCCGTCACACAGGCTTTCCGCGGATCATCACCAGAGCGGCCGCCGCCAATTCCAGTGCCATGCAGCCGTAAAACGGCAATGTGTAAGCTCCCGAGAGGTCGCGTAGCACACCGATCACACCCGGACCAAAGGCATAGGTCACCTGGGTGATCGCGGTGAGCAGGCTGATCAGCACGCCGAATGAGCGCGCGTCAAACTCGCGCTGCACGATCAGCGACGGCAGCGTAATCAGATTTCCGACCGAGAAACCGAAGATGGCGCAGGCCGCAATTAGCAGCGCCTCGCTGCGGAAATTGATAATGACCACCAGCGCGAGCGCCTGGCTCACAAAGGAAAACGCCGAAGCGAGCCGCTGATTGAGCTGGTCGATCACGGTCGAGAACAGCACGCGACCGACCACCGCCATCGCCGTCAGCATCGCGATTGCCACCGTTGCGCTGCTGCGCCCGATCACAGGATCGAGGAACGCGATCAAGTGAACGATGAAGCCAACCTGTGCGAACAGCACCAGCGCGAATGCGATGGATACCGACAGGAAGCCGACATCGCGGAAAGCGCGGGCACGAATCTCCGACGACGATGGCGCATCGTCGACTACGGCCGGCCCGGTGCTCGCACGTGACGGCGGCGGCCCGACGAAGAGCAACACCACAGGCATTACCAATACGACCATGACCGCGGCTGCCACCATCATCGCGTGCGGAAAGCCAAACCGGCCGATCGCGATCACCAGCAGCGGAACACCGGCGATGCCGCCGAAGCTCGCACCGTTCAAGGCGAGGCTGATCGCCATGCCGCGCTTTCGATCAAACCAGAGGCCGAGCGTATTGCTGATCATCGCCAGACTGGTGCCGGCCCAGCCGACGGCCAGTACGGCATCGGCGAGATAAAGCTGCCAGGGCTGGCTGACCTGCCCCATCAGCACCACAGCGACCGCCATCGCGCTGGTGCCCGCCAGGAGACAATTTCGCGGACCGAACCTTCTGACCGTTTCCGCAACGAAGACGACGAGCAATGCCCCGAACAAATAGAAGGACGTCGTTGCGGCCGAGATCAGCGATGCCGGCCAGCCGTGCTGCCGGTGCAGTTCGGCCAGATAAACGCTCTGGCCGTAAAAGCCGAACGCCCAGCCGAAGGTCGCGACCACAAAGCACACCGCAACGATCCGCCATCCGTCATAGCGGACGGAGCTCTCGTCAATCGAATAGGAATCCGAGGCGTCCAAGCGATGATCTCCCGATCTCTCTGGAAACCAGATAGGCCGGGGCTGGCGCCAGGCCAAGCCACTTATTTCGATCTAGATCGAAGTGTCAGCAGTTGGCATCAGCCGGCGACTTTGATGCGCCGGAATATCAGTGTGAGATTGTTGGCCGGCATGTCGGCGACCT